>DATFMD010000214.1:0-3715 GCA_035267125.1 Nitriliruptoraceae bacterium
CCGCGATCACGGGATCGAACAGGACCCAGCCAATGATGGTTGCCACGAACAAGGCAACGACCGCCTTGACGAGGCGGTCGCGCAGTTCTCGGAGGTGGTCGACCAGGGGCTGCTCGACATCTGCCGATGCAGCGATGGGTCAGTCCTCTCGAGTCGACGGTGGTGTCACCGTGGCTCGGGTCTGGGTGTCGTCGGCCTGGCGCTCCTGGCCCGACCCGAGCGCCTTGCCATCATCCGCTTCCTCGGTGGCCTTGCGGAACTCCTTGATCGACGTGCCGAGCGATCGTGACAGTTCCGGCAACTTGCGAGCCCCGAACAGCACGAGCACGATGAGGAGGACGACGACAAGCTCCTGCCAACCAAGTCCCATGCTGCATTCCTTGTCTGCGGTGCTGCGAGTATAGCCCTGCCGGATCCCGCGACGCCGTGGTGTCAGTCGGCGGGGTCCTGCCCCGGGACACTGGCCATGGCCGCCAGGCCACGTTGCCCGTGGGCGGCCACCAGGGTGGCCAGGTCGGGAGGCGACACGATCTCGACGCCGTCGCCGGCCACGGCGATGACCTCGGTCGCCCAGCCCAACGAGTCCGTCTCGAAGGTGACTTCGCGCACCCCGTCGGCGTCCTGGTCGGTCAGCAGTCGCACGCGCTCACCCAGCACGCGGGCACCTCCGGTCAACCGCAGCCGCACCACGACGGCATCGCCGGTCGGCACCCACTGGGGCGACGGCAGGTCGTCGGGCGCCGTCGTGGCGGCGCGTTCGGACCGCACACTGACCTGGTGGATGCGATCGACCAGGAAGACGCGGTGGTCGTCGCGGTCGTGGTCGTGGCCGTGCAGGTACCACCCATCGGGGGTGAACTCCAGCCGCCAGGGGTCGATGGTGCGAGGGAGGGGCTCCTCGTCGCGCCGGCCCCGGTAGACCAACTGGACCACGCAGCCTTCCGCGATGGCCGTGCGCAGGTCGGCGAGGCGGTGGTCGGCATCGACGGTGGCTGCCACCACGGCCTCGTCCAGGCCGGCGGCATCGCGGATCTTGCCGACTGCGGAGGCCAGCGCCGGCAACTGGTCTCCCATGACGTCCACGACGGCGGCCAGTGTGAGCACCAGCCGGGTGGCCTCGGCCGGCGTCAGGCGCAGGGGCTCGTCCAGGCCCGGCGCCATGTGGACCGTGATCTGGTCACCGACGATGTCGATGTCGAACATCGACCCACCGCCCAGTCCCGGGCCACCGCAGTAGCACAGCATCTCGAGATCACGACGGACCACGTCGGGGCTGGCGCCGACGACCTCGGCGGCCTCGGCCAGGGTCGCCCCGGGCCGCTCGAGCAACCACGGCACCAGCGCCAGCGCACGGCGAGCTGCATCCACTGCCGTCATGCCTGCCCTCCCGTGTCGCTGGTCGCCAGGGCCTGCAGTGCGGCGGTGACCTCGTCGCGCAGCCATCCGGGTGCCGTCACCACCACTCGGTCGGCCGCAGCCAACAGCCACGGTCGCAATCGGGTGGCATCCGCCTCGGACAGCACCGCGCGCTGCCACCCGTCGTCCGCCCGGTCCTCGAGCACACGGCCGCCACGCTGTTCCAGTTCGTCGACGGCGCCGGCACGCACCCACACCTCGATGTCGGTGCCGTCGCCGTGGACCTCGTCGAGCACGCCGGCGGCATCGAAGTCGGGCGGCAGGGACCGCGGTTCGTCCACCGAAACCTCGGTCACCCTGCTGGTCACCCGCGACAGCCGGAAGGTGCGGCGGGCACCGCGATCATGGTCCCAGCCGATGAGGTAGGCCGCGCCATCGCGCAGCACCAGTCCCCAGGCGTCGACGGTGCGCACCATGTGCCCACCGTCGGCACGTCGATAGCCGAACCGCACCGTGGCCCGCCGCGCCACTGCGTCCGCGACCGGGTCCAGGCCGTCGTCGACCACGTCCATGCGCATCGACGGCACCGAGGTCCCGGGATCGGGATCGGGTGCGCGCGCGGTCAGGCGGGACAGGGCCAGGCGTTCGCGCTGTCCACCGGCGAGCGCGATCCCCACTGCCAGGGCCGCCACCTCGTCGCGGTCCAGGTGGATGTCGTGGGCCACCCAGTCGTCACGGGTGATGCGGTAGCCGGGCACGCCGCCGGTCTCGACCGTCTCGATCGGCACCCCCATGCGACGCAACGCGTCCTTGTCGCGTTCGAACATGCGTCGGGCGCTCTCGTCGTCGGACTGCACGTAGGCGACGGTGTCGCGACGCAGTTGGGCGAACGTCCGTGGCGCACGCGACGCGGACAGGCTGACCATGAGGTTGATCAGGCGTTCCTCGGGTGACCGTTCCTGGGTTCGCACGAAGGGACACTCCTGGGCCTGGGGTGCGACGGCACGTCGCTCCATCGACAGTAGCGATCACGCGATCACGAACCGGGCGGGCCGGGATCGTCCCGGTCCGGCGGGCGTCGACCAGGTGCGCCCGCGCTCGACCTGGGCGCAAGGGATCGACCTGGACGCCGGGATCCACCCGGATCGCTCACAACGATCGCTCACAACGACGCGATCATCCGGTCGACGCGCTCGTCGCTGGACGACAGCGGGTCCTTGCACAGCACGGTCCGCTGGGCCTGGTCATTGAGCTTGAGGTGGACCCAGTCGACCGTGAAGTCTCGCCCGGCTGCCTTGGCGGCGGTGATGAAGCGTCCGCGCAGGGCAGCCCTGGTGGTTGCCGGCGGTTCGTCGACGGCAGCGGTGATCTGGTCGTCGGTGAGCAGGCGGACGGTGTCGCCACGTCGCTGCAGCACGTGGAACAGCCCTCGTTGCGGATCGAGGTCGTGGTAGGCCAGGTCCAGCATCGCGACCCGGGGGTCCGACAGGGCGGCATCGTGACGGGTGCGCCAGTGCTCGACCAGTTCGTGCTTGGCGACCCAGTCGAGGTGGGCACGCAACTGCTGCGGCCGGTGCCGCAGGTTGTCCAGCACCCACGCCCACTTGCTGACCACGTCGCGATCGGCATCGGTGGTGTCTGCACGGACCCGGATGAAGCGATCCACCTGTTCGAGGTAGACCTCCTGCAGGTCCAGTGCCGACATCTCCCGCCCGTTGGCCAGCGGAACCCGGCGGGTGCCGGTGATGTCGTGGCTGACGTCCCGGATGGCGCGGATGGCGTTGTCGAGGGTCAGGTCACGGGTGACGGGGGCCTCTTCGAGCATGCGCAGCACGAGGTCGGTCGTCGCGATCTTGAGCCACGACGTGAACTCGTTCATGTTCGAGTCGCCGACGATCACGTGCAGCCGCCGGTAGGCCTCGGCGTCGGCGTGGGGTTCGTCGCGGGTGTTGATGATCGGCCGCGACCGGGTCGTCGCCGACGACACGCCCTCCCAGATGTGGTCGGCACGTTGGGACAGGCAGAACACGGTGCCGCGGGGCGTGGTCAGCACCTTGCCGGCACCTGCGAAGACCTGGCGCGACACCAGGAACGGGATGAGCCCGTCGGTCAGGCCCGTGAAGTCGCCCTCGCGAGCCACGAGGTAGTTCTCGTGGCAGCCGTAGCTGTTCCCGGCGGAGTCGGTGTTGTTCTTGAACAGGTAGATCGTGCCCCGGATCGACTCTTCCTCGAGAACGGCGCCCGGCTCTACCTCGACGTCGGGTCGCACCCCGAGTACGCCACCCCGGAATGTGACAGCCCCCTGCAGGCCGTGCTCTACGACAAGGCCGGCGAACAGTTGCTGTTCGACCTGGCCACC
>DATFMD010000215.1:0-10551 GCA_035267125.1 Nitriliruptoraceae bacterium
CCTCGACCACCTTCTTGCCGATGGCGTGGACTCCGGCATCCAGCAGGGCGACCGTGGTCGACCCCTCCGGGCGCGTGGCTGCGCGATCGGCAAGTTCGGTGAACAGCTCGTCGAAGGTCTTCATCCTCATCCTGTCGTCGCAGCGGGCGCGACGGTAGCGGCGTGGGCTCCAACGCAGTCGGCAGGGCCGCTAGCATGGTGCCACGACGCCCCGCCCTCCCTCTCCAAGGCACACCATCGTGACCCGTCGACTGCGCACTTCGTTCACGCTCGTGACCACCCTGTTGGCCACCGTCATGCTGTCGCTGCCGGCGTCCGCCGCCGACGGCGAAACCGAGGCAACGGGCTTCGGAACCGGGGACTGGGACGGGCTCATCCTGACCGCGATCGTCGGGGCGCTGCTGGGTGTGTTGGTGTACGCCACCAGCGATCCGGGCGGCATTCCACGCGCAGACGCACACCACTGAGCACCGGCGCTGCACCCCTTGGCGACCCCGGCGCGCCCAGTCCCTGCGGTGCCACCACGAAGTGCCCAACCAGCGCGTGACCCACGGCGTCGACTGGGACACCGGCCGGCGGGACACCGTGCGAGTCGTCCTTCGGCTCCGCGGCGAACGACACGAGCACGTGCAGGCGTCCCCCGCATCGGCGATCACGCGACAACCAGCATCCTGACATGAAGGCATGGACCCATGAGTGACGTTCCTCCCCAGCCACAGCCCGGTGACGCCCCCTCCGAGGAAGAGGTGCGTGAATACCTCGCCCAGATGCGCCAGGCCCCCGCGGAACAGGTGATCGCCGAGGTGCTGCAGGGGTTGCTGAACGCGGCACAGATCAAGCTGGGCCGTCGCGACGCCCGCCTGCTGCTCGACACCGCCGCGTCCATCGTGGACCAGACCCGACCGCACATGTCGTCGGAGTTGACGACCCAGGTTGACGACGCCCTGCAGCAACTGCGCATGGCCCAGGTCGAGGCCGAACAGCAGGTCGCACAGGCCCCCGAGGCCGAGGCCAATGACATCGACGCCACCGTGGCTTCCGCCGGCGCCGACGAGTCGGACGCCACGGCGTCCACGCCCCCACCGGCTGCGCCCGGCCCCGGCGCCAGCAAGTTGTGGGTCCCGGGACGCTGACCACGCGTCCCGTGCACCTGGGGTAGACTCCTGTCACAACCTCATCAGATGGTCAAGCGGCGCCACGCGCCCACCTGGCAGGCACAACCTCCCCGGGTCGCACCACACCAGCACCTCACGCCGTCGACGGCGTGGGTGCCTGCTGTTCGCGGCCCCCTCGTTCTCGAGGCAGGGCCGCGTTGTCGTGTGGCCGGGACGCCCCCGCTGCACTCCGTCGTCGTTCACCACCAGGATTTCAACACACAAGGACACCACAATCGAACAACCGCACCGCCTCAATGCCGACATCAAGTTGCCCCGCGTTCGTCTCATCGACGAGACCGGTGAGCAGGTCGGCATCGTCCAGTTGGCCGAGGCACTTCGCCGTGCCCGCGATCTCGAACTCGACCTCGTCGAGGTGGCACCCCAGGCTGACCCGCCGGTGTGCCGGATCATGGACTACGGCAAGCACCGCTACGAGCAGGACCAGAAGGACAAGGAAGCTCGCAAGCGGCAGAGCCAGATCACCATCAAGGAGATCAAGATGCGTCCCAAGATCTCCGACAACGACTACGGGACGAAGTCGGGCCATGTGCGTCGCTTCCTCAACGACGGCGCCAAGGTCCGAGCCACGATCATGTTCCGCGGCCGCGAAATGACCCACACCGAGCTGGGTCGCGGTCTGCTCGACCGACTGGCCGAGGACATGGAGGACCTGGCGACCATCGAGGCCTACCCCAAGGTCGACGGTCGCAACATGGTCATGGTGTTGGCACCGATGAAGAAGAGGGCCGCCGCCGACGAGTGAGTGGCCAGCACGATCCGCGACGGCGCGTCCCCGATGACGTCCGTCGCCATCCGGGTGACTGCGTGTTCCCCGGGTGCCGTCACACGACCACAGGAGGGCGTCATGCCCAAGCAGAAGACCCACAGCGGAACCAAGAAGCGCTTTCGCGTCACCAAGAACGGCAAGGTGATGGCCAAGCAGAAGAACCGCGCCCACATTCTCGAGAAGAAGTCGTCGGGGCGCAAGCGTCGTCTTGCCGGCCAGACCGAGATCGCACCCGCCGACGCCAAGCGCGTCAAGCGATTGCTCAACAAGTAACAGGAGGCCTCCAATGGCACGTGTCAAGGGTGGCGTTCACGCCAAGAAGAAGCACAAGTCGGTCCTGGACCGCGCAAAGGGATTCCGCGGCGCACGCAGCCGTCGGTTCCGCGTGGCCAAGGAAGCCGTGTTCCACGCCGAGCGGTACGCCTATCGCGACCGCCGTCGGCGCAAGGGTGACTTTCGTCGCCTGTGGATCACGCGCATCAACGCGGCGTCTCGCATTGACGGCCTCAGCTACTCGCGCTTCATGCACGGGTTGAAGTTGGCCGAGATCGAGATCGACCGCAAGAACCTCGCTGACATGGCCGTGCGCGAGCCGGCCGCGTTCTCGGCGGTGGTCGCGCTGGCCAAGGATGCCCTGGGCATCGAGGTCGAGACCCCCAGCGCTGCACCGGCGCCGGTCACCGATGACACGCCCGAGGAGGCCGCGACGGACGACGAGGCAGGTGCCGCAGACGACGCCGAGGCAGGTGCAGCAGACGACGTGGAGGCAGACTCGACGGACGACGCACCGGTTGCCGACGCCGCCGACGCCGAGGACGACGACGCCGAGGACGACGACGTGTCGCTGGTCGAGGACGGCGAGTCCGACTCCGACGACGACGGCACCGCCAACGCGGATGACGACACCCCGTTCGGCCCGGGATCAGCCAAGGCTGACGAGGATGGTTCGGGGCCGGACGGCTGGACGATCAAGGGCAATGCCGACTCCATGCTGTACCACGACGAGGAGTCGCCCTACTACGACCGGACCAAGGCCGAGGCCTGGTTCGAGTCCGCCGAGGCTGCCGAGGCAGCCGGGTTCTCCCGCTGGGACGTCAACATCGACAGCGACGACGAGACCTCGGAGTCCGACGAGGAGGAGTGACCTCCTCGATGCTGCATGATGATGCCCACCACCGATTCGGTGGTGGGCATCATTCGTGCGGGATCCGTGCCAACCGATCCACCGCCGGCAACCCGAGCGCACATGGGCGCGCGTAGCATGGCGCAGGAGCACCGATCGAGGCGGCGAATTCGTGGCAGACGACGACGGACCCCAGGTCCATCCCCGCGTGCGGGCACAACTGGAGCGCACGCCGGCCGACGGCAGTCACGGCGAGATCCTGGCCCTGTGGAAGGCCCACTCCATCGCCGAGGACGCCCGTGATCTCGATGGCCTCATCGCCACGCTGTCCCCCGACTGTGTCTACGAACTCGTGGGGGAGTTGGCGGGGCCCGAGAACCGGTGGGAGGGCCACGACGGGGCCCGGCGCTTCTACACGGAGTTCCTGGGAGCGTTTCCCGACGTCGAGTTCTTCCTCCAGGACATCACCATCGGACCGCAGGGCGTGACCGAGATCGCCCGGGTCCGCGGCACCCACGTCGCCGACTTCGCCGGCTGGACTGCCACCGGGGAGCCGGTCGAGTTCATGGTCGTCATCGTGTTTCCGTGGGATCCGACCACCCGCCGCTTCGGCGGCGAACGGGTGCTGGCCGTGCCGCCCGACCCGTCGACGGCACCCGGTGCCGAAAGCGTGGACTGACCACGTGCCGGGCTCGACGCCGGATCGCGACGCTCCGCCGCATCTCGCGGCGGAACAACGTCGGCTTCGGATCGCCTTCGGTGCCATCGCCGGTGTGGTGTTCGTCGGCTGGGTCGGCTACATGACCCTGGCCGGGTTGGCACCGCTCGATGCGCTGTACCAGACGGTGATCACCGTCACGACCGTTGGTTCTCGTGACGTCCCCGACCCGACTGCGGCGGTGCAGGTCTTCACGATCGCCCTCATCAGCGCGGGGGTGGTGTCGGTGTCCTATGCCGCCGTCACCGGCATGGAGTTCGTCATCGACGGCCACCTGCACGACTACCTGGAGAACCGCCGGATGGAACGCATCATCGATGCCCTCAATGACCACGTCATCATCTGTGGCTTCGGCCGGGTGGGCCGCCAGTTGGCCGCGCAGTTGGAGATGTCGAGCGCCCCCTTCGTGGTGTTGGACGACGACGAGCACAAGGTCGACCAGGCCCTGGAGGTCGGTCATCCCGCCATGCATGGCGATGCCACCGTGGAGTCAGTGCTGACATTGGCAGGCATCAACAGGGCGTCGGCGCTGGTCGCCGCGGTCAACTCGGATGCTGACAACGTGTTGGTGACGCTGACGGCCAAGGGGATGGTGCCGGACCTGACCGTGATCGGGCGCGTCAAGGTGGACGAGACCGAACCCAAGCTGCGTCGTGCCGGCGCCGACAGGGTGATCTCGCCGGCGACGATCGGTGGTCGCCGCATCGCCCAGATCCTGACTCGGCCGGTCGTGGCGGACTTCCTCGATCGACTCGGTGGTGGCGCGGTCGACTACACCCTCGAGGAGATTCCGGTCCGCTCCGGCAACGACCTCGCGGGGGTGACCTTGCGTGACGCGGCCGTCAGGGAGCGGTTCGGGGTCACCGTGTTGGCGGTTCGCCACGTCGAGGACGACCGCCTCGACTCGCATCCTGCACCCAACGTGCCACTGCACCCGGGCGACATCCTGGTGGTGATGGGTTCCGACGACGAGGTGACGGCGATGCGGGCCCAGTTCGCCACGACCGACTGACGGCCGACCGACTGACGGCCGACTGACGGCCGACCGACTGCCGGGCGGTCTCGGGTCGTCGCGAGCTCAGGCGCCGCCCAGCGCCAACAGCTCCAGTGCATCGCTGGGCGAGGCACGCAGCCCGATCACGAACGGGCCGAACTCGGCATACCTCACCGATGCCTCGTCGTAGCGCAGCGTGTACACGATCTCCTTGAGGTCGGCGACGTCGTGGGCCAGCAGGGTCACGCCCCACTCCCAGTCGTCGATGCCCGTCGATCCCGAGACCAGCTGCAGCACGCGACCGGTGAAGGCGCGTCCCGAGCGGCCGTGTTCGCCCATCAACCGGGTGCGCTCGTCGTGGTCGAGTGCGTACCAGTTGTCGTTGCCCTCGCGGCGATGCGACATCGGGTAGAAGCACATCGCCTCCCACGCGGGCAGGTCGGGGTACAACTTGTTGGCCGTGTAGGTGGCCATGCGCTCGGCGAACTCACTGACCCGGCGCTCGAGGTCATCGCCCTCCACGCCCTTGGCCGCCATCTGTTCGCGGTACTGCTCCGGTGTCGTGGTGTACTCGGAACCCTCGGTCAACGAGACGTAGGACCAGTCGAGGTCGAACAGTTCGTGGGCCGCGGCCATCACGGTGGTCTGGGCTCGACGCAACGACACGAGGTCGCGGTCAAGGAGCATGACGACCAGGTCGGCCTTGTGGCCCAGACCGACGAAGACATGCGTCTGGACCGTGTCGGCCACCTGCTCCAGTGCGTCGACGACGGCCTTGCCTGCCCCCGGGGCGGCAGCGGCCGCGTCGTGTCGGCGCGTGAGGAACAGGTGCAGCACACCCATGCCCTCACCTGGCGAGACGGGTTCGATCATGGTTGCTCCATGCGATGGTTGCCAAGCGGGATTGCCGTGAGCCGCGGGGGGCCTCAGTCCATGACCGTGACGCTGTTGACCTGCGCATCCGTGCCCAGGTCGTAGACGCGGGGGACCCCCGTGGCCAGTTCGTAGCTGGGGATCTCCTCCTCGGTGAGTCCGTCGAGGTTCATGACGATGGCACGGTTGGAATTGCCGTGTGCGACGACCAGCACGTTGCGTCCGTCGCGAATGTCGCCCAGCACGGCGCGTTCGAAGAACGGCAGCGTCCGGTCCACCGTCATCTCCAGCGACTCGCCGCCAGGGGGAGGGGTGCTGTAGGAGCGGCGCCAGACATGCACCTGCTCGTCGCCGTACTTCTCGGCAGTCCGTGCCTTGTTGAGCCCCGACAGGTCACCGTAGTCACGCTCGTTGAGGGCCTGGTTGCGGATCACCGGCAGGTCCCACCCAGTCTCGTCCAGGATGATGTCCAGCGTGTGCTGGGCCCGCAGCAGGTCGGACGTGTAGGCGACGTCGAAGGTCACGCCGGCATCGGCCAGGCGTCGGCCGCCCCGGCGTGCCTCGTCTCGTCCCTGCTCGGTGAGCGGGACGTCCACCCACCCCGTGAACCGGTTCTGCAGGTTCCACAGCGACTGGCCGTGGCGAACGAGTGCGAGGGTGGGCATGTGCGGCTCCGCAGCGACAGGATGCCCCCACGGTACGACGCGCAGCCGCGGCCAGCCAAACCCCAGCCGGCCAACCCGATGCCGTCCTATGCGTTGGCGCGGATGACGTTGAGTGCCGAGCCGGCCCGGAACCACTCGATCTGCTCGTCACTCATCGTGTGGCGCGTCGGAAAGGACTCCCGGGAACCGTCGGCATGGTGCAACGTCACGGTCACCGTCGATCCGGGAGCAAGGTCGCCCAGTCCGGTGATGTCGACCCGGTCGCCGGGCTGCACCTTCTCCCAGTCGTCGGGGTCGCTGAAGGTCAGTGGCAGGATGCCCTGCTTCTTGAGGTTGGTCTCGTGGATGCGGGCGAAGCTGCGCACGACCAGTGCTCGCACCCCACGGAAGCGGGGCTCCATGGCGGCGTGTTCGCGCGAGGAGCCTTCACCGAAGTTCTCGTCGCCGAACACGACCGAGTCCTGGCCTGCCTCGCCCCAGCGCCTGGCCAGGTCGGGCAGCCCGAGTTCGTCACCGTCACCGACGACGTCGATGGCCGTGCTGGCACCGGTGAGGTTGTTGTGCGCGGACAGGTACAGGTTGCCGGAGATGTTCTCGAGATGGCCCCGATAGCGCAGCCATGGCCCGGCCATCGAGATGTGGTCCGTGGTGGTCTTGCCCTCGGACTTGAGCAGGACCGGCAGGCCCAGCATGTCCTGGCCGTCCCACGCGGGGAAGGGGGTCAACCGCTGGAGTCGTTCCGAGTCGTCGGCGATCACGACGTCGACGTCGTCACCCTCGACCGGTGGCACGAACCCCTCGGCACCCTGGGTGAAACCGCCGTCCGGCAGTTCCTCACCGACGGGTTCGGGAAGCATGACCTCGGAGCCGTCGGCGGCCGTGAGGGTCATCGTGGTCGGGTCGAAGTCGAGGCGACCCGCCAGCGACATCGCGATCACGGTCTCGGGCGAGCCGATGAAGGCCAGCGTCTCGGCGTTGCCGTCGTTGCGCTTGGGAAAGTTGCGGTTGAAGGAGGTCACGATCGAGTTGACGTCACCCTCTTCGATGTCGTCGCGCTTCCATTGGCCGATGCACGGTCCGCAGGCGTTGGCCAACACGGTGGCGCCCATGTCCTCGAGGTCGCCCAACTGGCCGTCGCGCTCGATCGTCGCGCGGACCTGCTCCGATCCCGGCGTGACCAGCAACGGCACCTTGGCCTGGATGCCGTTGGCGGTGGCGAACCGGGCGATGGACGCGGCCCGGGAGATGTCCTCGTACGAGGAGTTGGTGCAGGATCCGACCAGGGCTGCCGACAGGTCGAGCGGCCAGCCGTTCTCGTCGGCCTCGGGACCGATGTCGGCCACCTGGCGGGCGAGGTCGGGCGTGTGCGGCCCGACCAGGTGCGGCGACAGGTCGTCGAGGTCGATCTCGATCACCTGGTCGTAGTAGGCGTGCGGGTCGTCGTAGACCTCCGCGTCGGGACGCAGGAACGCCGCGTTGGCGGTGGCCAGGTCGGCGATCTCCTCGCGCTCCGTGGACTTGAGGTAGCGCGCCATCGACTCGTCGTAGGCGAACAGCGACGTGGTGGCGCCGATCTCGGCACCCATGTTGCAGATGGTGCCCTTGCCGGTGGCCGAGATGGACTCGGCGCCGGGACCGAAGTACTCGACGATGGCGCCGGTGCCGCCCTTGACGGTCAGGATCTCGGCGACCTTGAGGATGATGTCCTTGGGGCTGGACCAGCCCGACAGGTTCCCAGTCAACTTGACACCGATGAGGCGAGGCACGCGCAGGTTCCAGGGCATGCCGACCATGACGTCCACGGCGTCGGCGCCACCGACCCCGATGGCGACCATCCCGAGCCCGCCGGCGTTGGGGGTGTGCGAGTCCGTGCCGATCATCATGCCGCCGGGGAAGGCGTAGTTCTCGAGCACGACCTGGTGGATGATGCCGGATCCCGGCTTCCAGAAGCCCATGTCGTAGCGCTGGCCGGCGGACTTGAGGAACTCGTAGACCTCACGGTTGCGCTCGTTGGCGATGCGCAGGTCGGCATCGGCGCCCTGGTAGGCCTGGATGAGGTGGTCGGCGTGGATCGTGGTGGGCACGGCCGTCGAATCCTTGCCGGCCAGCATGAACTGCAGCACCGCCATCTGGGCCGTGGCGTCCTGCATGGCGACGCGGTCGGGTCGGTAGTCGGTGTAGTCCACACCCCGCTCGAGGCCACCCTCGGCCGGGTTGTCGAGGTGGCTGAACAAGACCTTCTCGGCGTAGGTGAGGGGGCGGCCGTAGCGTTCCCGCGCGGTCGGGATGGTGGCCGCGTAGCGGTCGTAGACGCCCTGGACCAACGACAGCGGAGTCGAGGCAGCGGGATGACGTGGGCTCATGGTGTGGTCCTTGCGGTCGGCCGGTGTGGCCGTCGTGGCATCGTGGTCGGGCGAGGCCGGCGGCGTCAGGCTGCTCGCCGTTCGGGCGTCGGTCTGCCCGCAGTGGTGGGCGTCGGTCTGCCCGCAGTGTGGCACAGGAGCGCGAGACCGTCTCACACTCGTGTGGCGAGCGTTCGTCGGCCGGCCGCCGAGGAGCGTAGCAATAACGTATATGGTTATCAAACGTCCATCGGGGGGGAGGCATAGCATGGTCGGTGGCACGGCCCGTGACGGGCCGCGCCAGGCGCCCGACGCGGCCGCGAGGAGATGTCGATGCACGTGCATGCCGAGCCGACGGCAGGCGTGGCCGGGACACGCCCACCGCGTTCGGTCGTGCCGTGATGGCGGGCCTGCGAGGCGTCGTCGGTGGCATCTTTGCCTTGCTGGCGTCCGTCTGCATGGTCATGTGGATCATCTCTACACCGGAACTGCGCGCCCTCGGGCGCGGGGTCTTCCTGGACGCCCAGCTGGTGATGGTGCTCGCCACGGTGCTGGTCGCACTCGTGGCGATGCTGCTGTCATGGTCGACGTTCGGACGCGGCATGGTTGCCGCCGTCGGTCTCGTGCTGGTGGGGCAGGGCGTGCTGGCCACGGTCATGGCCATGGGAGGCCTGGTCATCACCGGCCGACCCGGCCCGCCCGCTCCGGTGAGTGTCTGGACCATCATGGCCGCGATGCTCGGGCTCGTCGCCGTCGTCATGGGGGTGTGGCGCTCTCCCGACGAGGTGGTGGTCGGACGACGACAACTGATCGGTTCCTGGGTGGCGACGTTGCTGGCGATTGCGGCCGTCGGCGTGCCCGCCATGTCGGTGTCCGTGGCCGGTGCCGCCCCGACCCCCATCATGACTGGCGCCGGCCCCTACGTCGGCCAGGCGATGTCGGGCATCCTCGTCATCCTGCTGGCCACGGCGGGATTGCGTGCCCGTCGCGCGTCGGCAGTCGGCCAGGCGGTCGCCACGATGGCGCTGATGGCCTCGGCCGTGTGGCTGCCGGCAGTCCTGCCATGGGTCGAGGTCGACACCAGGCCCAAGGACATCGCCATCGTCCTCGCCATCCTGGCCGTCGGCGTGTGGAGCTTCACCGCCGGCAGCCCCGAATGGGACGACGACCTGCTGGAACAGGGCGACGACGATGCTGACCGCCCGTCCGACCCCCGGCACGCCCACGACGCGGGAACGCAGCATCCGCGCACCGTGACTGCCGTCCTGGACCCGATCGGCGACGCGGTGGAGTTGGCTGGACCCGGCGAGCCTGACCGGGACCCGACGATCGTCGTGGCCGATCGCGACCAGACCGAGGTCGTCGCCACCACCCATGCGGGCCACGACCAGACCCAGCGCATCCCAGAGCAGGACGTGCGGCGCTGACTCGCCGCCCTACGCAGTCGCTTCAGGCCGCCGCCGATTGCCGCCGACCCTCCTGCGGACCCCCTGCCGCCCTCAGCGTGCGCACCGACGACGACATGCCGTCCTGTGCGCGCACACTCCGACCCGTCGATTCCAGTGTGCGCACGGGCGACGACATGCCGTCCGGGTCGCGCACACTCCGTCCCCGTCGATTCCAGTGTGCGCACCGACGACGAAATGCCGTCCGGGACGCGCACACCCGGCCGCTGCCGACCTCAGTGTGCGCACCGGCGACGAAATGCCGTCCGGGACGCGCACGCTCCGACCTTGCCGGTTCCAGTGTGCGCACCGGCGACGAAATGCCGTCGGATATGCGCACACCCGGCCCCTGACGACCTCAGTGTGCGCACGGGCGACGACATGCCGTCGGATATGCGCACAGTCGGCCCCTACCGACCTCAGTGTGCGCACTGACGACGACATGCC
>DATFMD010000216.1:0-4938 GCA_035267125.1 Nitriliruptoraceae bacterium
CCAGAACGGCTGATCGGTCGGCGTGCCCGCGCCGTCCGTGCCCGGGCTGGTGCGGTAGGTGACGTCTCCCGTCGCAACGCCGACGTCTGCGATCTGGTCGTGCGAAACCCCCGACAGCCAGCCGTCGATCTCGCTGGCTGGGGCGATGCCCACGAACACGTCACCGGCGGAGTCGACGACCTCCAAACGGACATCCGTTTCAAGGGCGTCGAGCACCCACCCGGGCGTGTCGGCATCGATGTGGTAGGTCACGTCGTCGGTGGTGATCGCCGCCGTCGAGGAGGCCAGCGCCACCGTGGTGGTCGCATATCCGTCAGCGTCGCGCTGGGTGGCCACCAAGGTCATGGCTCCCCCACCAAACACCATGCCGACACCCGGCGCGACAAGCACGAATCCAATGATCAGGGCAACGATCCGACCGGGCCGCATGACGTCCTCCTCGACGACAACCATGGCCCGATTGTGGCTGCTGGCTGGTCCCTTCGAACGTGGCGCCCGGCCCCCTTTGTGGGTGGTGAAGGACCCGGTTCGGCTGCCCCAGGGACTCCACACAGGACCGCCAAAGGCCGGCAGGGTGGCGCCGTGAACAGTGCCACGTGGCAGTGGTCGGATGATCCGCCTCGCGAGACAATCTGACCCGGCACACCCTCCAACGGACACTGCGACCGAAGTGGCCCCACGGATCGTGCGACTGAAGGGACCGTCGTGACCACCATCAGTGTCAGCCACCTCACAAAGCGATTTGGGCCGACACTCGCCGTCGACGACCTGTCGTTTCATGTGCGACCGGGCGTCGTCACGGGATTCCCGGGCCCCAACGGTGCCGACAAGTCCACGACCATGCGGATGCTGCTGGGCCTGGTCCGACCCACATCTGGCGACGCGGTCATCGGTGGCGTTCCATACGCCGACTTGCCCGACCCGCCCGGGACGGTGGGGGCGCTGTTGGAAGCCGATGCGTTTCATCCGGCCCGCAGTGGGCGCGCACATTTGGAGATCCTGGCGGCCGCCTCAGGACGACCGCGCCAGCAGGTCGACGACGTGCTGGCCAGGGTGGGGTTGGTGGACGCGGCAGATCGAGCCGCGGGTGGTTACAGCCTTGGGATGCGCCAGCGCCTCGGGATCGCCGGGGCCCTGCTGGCTGATCCCAGCGTGTTGATCCTGGACGAACCGGCCAACGGCCTGGACCCGCAGGGTGTCCGTGGGCTGCGAAGCCTGCATGGTGCCGTCAGGGCAGGTTCGATCACCGCGCCGAAACACCTCATGTCCGCCCGACGCGCAACGCAAATCCGCGCACACGTGGCCGGATTGTGCTTCTTCGGGGGTGGCTGACTCGCGTCGATGGGTACTGGGTACTGGGTACACATTGGGTACCCGTGGAGACGGGGTGCCCGGGTGCCGACGCCTGACGCGCGGCGACCTGCCGTCGGACGCCGTGGTTGCCTGACACCGGCGAATGGGGTCAGGGCCGCCAGCGAGTCACCACGTCGGGCACAACGGGCGGCGACCAAGCGAACAGGAGATGCCATGGCACGCCCATCGAGTGCCGCCGCCGGCGTGGGCGATGCCAAGGCGGCACTTCGCCGCCGAATGGAGGCCGTCTCGCCGGCGACGCCCGCCGAGTCGCGAGCCGTCACTGCCCGCCTGGGGCGCCTGTCCACGTGGCAGCGCGCCGAGTCGGCGTGCCTGTTCCTGCCGATGGCCGGGGAACTGGACGTCACGGGACTGATGGCGTTGCACCCGGCGGTGGCGTGGCTGGTGACCCGGACGCCGCCGCACGGTGCGTTGACGGTGCACTCGGTCGACGCGCCGCGGGAGCGGCACCCATGGGGCTTCGAGCAGCCCGTGGCCGACGCGGCACGGGTCGCACCGGACTCGGTCGACGTGTTCGTCGTGCCCGGCGTGGCGTTCGATCGCCGGGGGAGTCGGCTGGGGCACGGCGCGGGCTACAACGACCGCCTGCTGGCGGCCGCACACAACCGGGCCACGTTCGTCGCCGCCACGCTGCGACGTCGGCTCGTGCCCGTCGTACCCGTCGAGGACCACGACGTCTCCATGCATGCCGTCGTGACCGAGGCCGCCACGCTGCATGTCGGGAGCCCGGGATCCCCGCCCCCGCTCGCGTGAGGCCCGCGGGCCGCCAACGGGACGACACCGCCGGGTCCCGGCCGCGTGGCCCGGCACGAGATCGCTGCACGAATCGCTTGACAGGCCCGGCCCGCGCGAGCATCATCCCCAGCACATGTTGCGTCACGCGCTGCAGTTGCACATGACGCAACGCCTCCAGGACGCAACGAGGCAACAACGAGGTCATGATGGCCAAGGTCCATCCGGCGCACGTGGCCGCCGTGCACGCCACGCTGCGCCGGGCCCGCTTCGAAATCATCCCGATGAAGGGCGTCGAGGACCAACTCGAGCACCTGCCGACTGACGCCCCCGTCACGGTCACCGCCAGTCCCACCCGTGGCCTTGATGCGACGATCGAACTTGCGTCGACCGTGGCCGCGGCGGGCCACGAGGTCATCCCCCACCTGTCGGCCCGCCTGTTCCGCGACCGCGCCCACGTCGCCAGCGTGCTCGACTGGGTCGCCGACCTCGAGATCGAGGAGTTGTTCGTCCCGGCGGGTGACGCCGCCGAGGCAGCGGGGTCCTACGACGGTGCCGCTGACGTGCTCGCCGACATCCGCGAACTCGGCTTCACGGGACGAATCGGCATCACCGGCTATCCCGAGAGCCACCCCTTCATCGACGACGAGACGACGATCACAGCCATGGCCGCCAAGGCCCCCCACGCCACCACCATCATCTCCCAGATCTGCTACGACCCGGCGATCACCACCGGTTGGGTGCGAGCGGTTCGCGAGCGCGGCGTCGACCTGCCCATCCACATCGGGCTGCCAGGGGTCGTGCCGTTCACGAAACTGGTGGGCATCTCGATGCGCGTCGGCCTGGGCGACTCGCTGCACTTCCTGCGCAAGCAACACGGCGTTGCCACACGCCTGCTGACCGGCTACCGGCCGGACCACATCGTCGAGGGGCTGGCGCCTGTCGTCGCCGACCCCGATGCCGACGTGGCGGGATGGCACCTGTTCACGTTCAACGCCGTCGCCGCCACGGCAGCCTGGTGGCGCGACCTGCTCGCCGCCACCGCACCCCCCACCACCACCGCACCCACGACCACCTCGAACGAGCGGACCACGAACCCATGAGCATCCCCCACGACCTCGACATCGCCCGTGCCGCGTCCCTCGAGCCGATCACCCAGATCGGCGAGCGCATGGGCCTGGCCCCCCACCACATGTCGCCCTACGGCCGGGACGTCGCCAAGATCTCCCTGGACGCCATCGAGGACATGGCAGATCGCCCGAAGGCCAAGTACGTGCTCGTGTCGGCCATCACGCCGACCCCGCTCGGCGAGGGCAAGACCACCACGACCGTCGGGCTCGGCCAGGGGTTCTCGCACATCGGCAAGCAGGCGACCATCGCGATCCGCCAGCCGTCGATGGGGCCGACGTTCGGGATCAAGGGCGGGGCCGCGGGCGGCGGCTACTCCCAGGTCGTGCCCATGGAGATCCTCAACCTCCACCTCACCGGCGACATGCACGCCGTGACCGCCGCCCACAACCTGCTGGCGGCCATGGTCGACAACCACATCCACCACAACGACGACTTCTTCGACGTTGACCGCCACTCGGTGACCTGGAAGCGCGTGCTCGACGTCAACGACCGGGCTCTGCGCAGCATCATCACCGGCCTGGGGCCGCGGCTGGACGGCGTCATCCGCGAGACGGGCTTCGACATCACGGCCGCCAGCGAGGTCATGGCGGTGCTCGCACTGTCCACGTCCCTGCAGGACATGCGCGAGCGGATGGGCAGGATCGTCATCGGTCGTTCGGTCGAGGGCGAGCCGATCACCGCCGAGGAACTGCAGGCTGCCGGTGCGATGACCGTGATCATGCGCGACGCGCTGCAACCCAACCTCATGCAGACGCTCGAGAACACGCCGGTGCTGGTGCATGCCGGCCCGTTCGGCAACATCGCCCACGGCAACTCGTCGGTGGTGGCGGACCTGGTCGGCATCCGGTCAGGTGACTACCTGATCACCGAGGCCGGCTTCGGCGCAGACATGGGTGCAGAACGCTTCTTCAACATCAAGTGCCGCACGTCGGGCCTCGAGCCCGACGCCGCCGTGCTGGTGGCGACCGTGCGGGCGCTCAAGGCCCACTCGGGCAACCACACCGTGCGCGCCGGACGGCCATTGCCCGACGCGATGGTCGCCGAGAACCCGGACGACGTCATGGCGGGCGCAGCCAACCTCCGCAAGCAGATCGAGAACCTTCGCCTGCACGGTGCGTCACCGGTCGTCGCCATCAACGCATTCCCCACCGACCACGACTCCGAGCACGAGGCCATTCGTGAGATCGCCGAGGCGGCGGGCGTACGCGCGGTCGTGTCGACCCACTTCGCCGACGGGGGGGCCGGGGCGGCCGATTTGGCCGCGGCCGTCGCCGAGGCAGCCGACGAACCCAGCGAATTCCAGCTGCTGTATCCGGACGAGGCGTCGATCCGCGAGAAGATCGAGGCAGTCGCGACGAAGGTGTACGGCGCGGCCGGCGTCAGCTACGACCTGCAGGCCGCACGCCAGGTCGACTCCTACGAGCAGGCCGGGTTCGGCAACCTGCCGGTGTGCATCGCCAAGACCCACCTGTCGATCTCGTCGGACCCCACGCTGCTGGGCGCACCGACGGGCTGGACGATGCCCGTGCGCGAGGTCCGGGCGTCCGTGGGGGCGGGCTTCATCTACCCGCTGTGCGGCGACATGCGCACGATGCCGGGCCTGGGTCGTAACCCCGCCGCGATGGACATCGACATCGACGCCGACGGCAACATCGTCGGGCTGTCCTAGCCCCGCACTGCCCGCAGTCCCGTCCCCGGGTC
>DATFMD010000217.1:0-2553 GCA_035267125.1 Nitriliruptoraceae bacterium
GTCGATCACGCCCGCACGTTGCAGTGGCTTGTAGAGCTCGCGCTTGATGCGGACGAGTCCGAGGTGGATGTCCTGGGCAGCCAGGTTCTCGTGCAGTGCGGCCAGGCCGTCCGACGCCGTGATGTCGATCTCGGTGACCGCCTCGACGTTGATCAGGAACCAGCGCGGCGGGTCGGTCGGGAAGGCGTCGAGCTCCTGGTCCACGATGCGCTGCACCTTGCGCTGCAGGTCCCCCACGTTGGCGAAGAACAACGGGGCGTCGTAGCGATAGATCACGAGCCCCGGGAGGGTTTCCGAACCGGGGTAGTCGGCGACGTTGTGCATTCCGGACACGCCCGGAACGCGGCCCAGCACCGCCGAACTCGGCCGGGCGAGGCGAAACCCCAACTCCAGCAGCGACAGCGCGACGGCCAGGCCCACGCCGGCCAGGATGCCGTAGACGACGGTTCCGGCCAGCGTGACCACGGCCAGCATGAACTCGCGCCGACGGAACCGGAACAGGCGCTGGAATGCCTTGAAGTCGATGAGGTGGGTGGCGGCGTACACCACCACTGCGCCCAGTGCTGCCTGGGGCAGCGAGTCGGTGATGTTGCCGGCAAGGAAGATGACCACCAGCACGCAGACGGCCGCGGTCAGGGAATAGACCTGTGATCGGGCCCCACTGGAGACTGCCAGCGCCGTGCGGGATCCCGACGACGACACCGGGAATCCGCCGAAGGCGCCGACGGCGACGTGCACGATGCCGAGTGCGGCAAGCTCGCCCTGGGGTTCGAGTTCGTTGTCCGATGGCCGCTGACCCGGCAGTGGCTCGGCGGGGAAGCCCCGAGCAAAGAGCATGTTGTCGCTGTACGCCATCACGGCCACGCCGAGGCCGGCCACGATCAACTCCTTGAACTCGGCCCATGACACGCGCGGGATCTGTGGGGTGAGCGCTCCCGTGGGGACTTCACCGACCACGGCCACGCCCTGTGCCCCCAGGTCCAACAGGACGTAGGCCACCATGGATCCCACGACCCCCAACAGCACTGCCGGCCACTTGGGCAGGACGAGATGGATCAGGAAGATCGCCACGAGCGTCCCGAGGCCAAGCATCAGGGTCACGAACTCGGTCTCGCCGACGACCGCGGTGAAGCTGCCGACCTGTGCCACGATCGATTCGCCCTCGACCGAGGTCCCGGTCAGCTTGCCGAGTTGACCGGCGATCATGAGCACCCCTGCGCCGGCCAGGTAGCCGACCAGGAGCGGCTTGGAGAGCAGGTCGGCAATGACCCCGAGCCGAAACGCGCGCCCGATGAAGCACCACCCCGCCACGACCAGGCTGAGTGCTGCCGTCAGGTGGATCACCTGTTGGGGGTCGCCGTTGGCCATGTCGGCAACGGACAACCCGGCCAGCAGCGCGATGGTCGATTCAGGTCCGACCGACAGCACGCGCGAACCACCGACCACCGCGTACACCAGCATCGCCACCAACGCCGTGGTCAGGGCGGTGAGCGGAGGCACCCCGACGATCGCCGAGTAGGCCATGACCTGCGGGACGAGGTAGGCGGCCACGGTGATGCCGGCGGACACGTCGCGCCCCACCCACTTGCGCTCGTAGCGACTGGCCAGGAATCCCAGCCCCGGCGTGACGGCGCGCAGGACGTTGACCATCCACCGGTTCTCCTCGCGGGAAAGCTGGTACTCCGGTGCCGGACGCCGTCGAGCAGGGGTGGCCTCGGGATCCTCGGACGGGAGCGAGCCCTGGCCGTCGGATGGCGATGACATGTCCGCCCCCGCTTCCTGCCATGGAGAGTGACGTTCGCAACCTAGCGTTCACCTGCCGTTCAGGTACCCACATGGGCCGAGCAGTGGTGTTCCGCTGCGGCGACGCATCATCGGTCCGACGGGCGAGGGACCATCCGCGCGGTCATCCCGCCAGGAAGGTGAGGTGGACCGTGCGAACCCGGTTGTCGACGTTGGTGTCGACCAGCACGACCGACTGCCAGGTCCCCAGCAGAGGGCGTCCGTCGAGCACCGGGATGGTCATCGACGGGGCGATGAAGGCGGGCAGGACGTGGTCTGCCCCGTGGCCGGGGCTGCCGTGGCGATGGGTCCAGCGATCATCGCGTGGCACCAGGCGGTCGATCGTGTCGGACAGGTCCGGTTCGGTTCCGGCGCGCAACTCGAAGATGGCGACACCGGCGGTGGCGTGGGGCAGGAACACCGTGACCGCACCATCGCCTGCGTCTGCCACGAACGTGCGCACGCGGTCCGTCAGGTCCGTGAAACGGTCCGTGGTCGCCACCTCGAATGACTGGTGTTCCATGCGTACTCCCAACGTTGTGTGACGTCCTGGTCAGCCGTGCAGCCGTGCTGGTCAGCCGTGCTGGTCAGCCATGCTGGGCGAGCAGGTCGCGCAGTTCGGCGGGGGTTGCGACCTCGACCTGGTCGTAGGTGGCGCTGTCGGGATCGCGGTCGACGCGCCAGTGCTTGAATCGTCCCGAATGGCGCAGGCGATCACCGTCCAACTGTTCGTAGGCGATCTCGGCCACGCGCGGTTCGACGTACTCGAAG
>DATFMD010000218.1:0-3480 GCA_035267125.1 Nitriliruptoraceae bacterium
CTGCTCAACCGCGCACCCACGCTGCACCGCCTGGGCATCCAGGCGTTCATGCCGGTGCTGGTCGAGGGCAAGGCCATCCAGCTGCACCCGCTCGTGTGCACGGCGTTCAACGCCGACTTCGACGGTGACCAGATGGCCGTGCACCTGCCGCTGAGTGCCGAGGCCCAGGCCGAGGCCCGCGTGCTGATGCTGTCGTCCAACAACATCCTGTCGCCGGCAACCGGTCGCCCGGTCGCCACGCCGACCCAGGACATGGTGCTGGGCATCTACTCGCTGACCTACGCCGACGGCGTGGACGGCGACACCGGCGAGGCCGTGTTCCCGCCGGCCGACGTCGACGTCAACACCCTGCCGATCTTCACCTCACTGGGCGAGATCGAGATGGCCATGGACGACAAGCGCATCGGCGTGCAGTCGTGGCTGTGGCTGCGGGTGCGTGGCAAGGCGCTGGACCCCGAACTGCGTCACGGTGAGTTCACCGACGAGGAGCGCTACCAGGAAGGCCTCGAGGAGGGTGCGCCAATGCGCGTGCTCACCACGGCCGGTCGCGCGATCCTCAACGAGATCTTCCCCGACGAGTTCGGCTACCTCAACCACACCCTGACCAAGAAGGGCGTGGGCGACGTCGTCAACCGCACCACCGACGTGTTCCCGCGTTGGCGCGTGGTCGAGGTGCTCGACGACCTCAAGGACCTGGGCTACCAGTTCGCGTCGCGCGCCGGTGTGACGGTGGCCATCGCCGACGTCGAGACCCCCGACAACAAGCCGGAGGTCATCGCTCGCGCCGACCAGGCCGCGCTCAAGATCGAGAAGTCGTTCGCGCGTGGCCTGATCACCGACGGTGAGCGGCGCCAGGAGTTGATCGACGTCTGGAACGCCGCCACGACCGAGGTGGCCGACGCGATGGAGGCCAACTTCACGGTCACCAACCCGTTCTTCGTGATGGCGAACTCGGGTGCGCGAGGCAACATGACCCAGTTGCGCCAGATCGCCGCCATGCGTGGCCTGGTGGCAAACCCCAAGGGTGAGATCATCCCGCGCCCGATCAAGTCGAACTTCCGCGAGGGCCTGTCGGTGGCCGAGTACTTCATCGCCACCCACGGTGCCCGCAAGGGACTCGCCGACACCGCACTGCGCACCGCTGACTCGGGCTACCTCACCCGTCGCCTGGTCGACGTGTCGCAGGGCCTGATCATCCGCGAGGAGGAGTGCACCTCCACCCGCGGGATCAAGGTCGTCGTCGGCGAGCGTGACTCGCAGGCGCTCTACGGTCGCGTGTTGGCCAAGGACGCGCTGGTGCCGGGCTCCGACGAGGTGCTCATGGAGGCCGGCACGCACGTGGCCGACCAGCAGATCCGTGACCTGCGCGATGCGCTGGTCAAGGGTGGCGACTACACGGAGGAGGAGCGCACCGTGCTGGTGCGCAGCGTCCTGACGTGTGACACCGAGATCGGGATCTGCCGCGCCTGCTACGGCCAGATGCTGGCCACGGGCGAGATGGTCGACAACGGCGAGGCGGTCGGCATCATCGCCGCCCAGTCCATCGGCGAGCCGGGCACCCAGCTGACGATGCGCACCTTCCACACCGGTGGTGTGGCACAGGCCAGCGACATCACGCAGGGTCTGCCCCGTGTCATCGAGCTGTTCGAGGCCCGCACCCCCAAGGGCAAGGGCGAGATCGCTCGCATCTCCGGACGCGTGTCGATCGAGCAGTTGGACGGCGAGCGTCGCCTGCTGACCATCAGCGGTGCCAAGGACCGCGTCGAGGAGTACGAGCTGCCGCGAGGCACGCGCCTGTACCGCGACGAGGTCTCGGGCATCGAGATCGCCGACGGCGTCGACGTGACGGTCGGCCAGCCGTTGACCGTCGGCCACGTCGACCCCCACGAGTTGTTGGAGGTCCTCGGTGTGCGGGCCGCCCAGTTGCACCTGGTCGAAGCAGTCCAGGAGGTCTACCGCAGCCAGGGTGTGCCGATCCACGACAAGCACGTGGAGCTGATCGTGCGCCAGATGTTCCGCCGCGTGGCGGTCGTCGACGCCGGTGACACCACGTTCCTGCCGGGTGACAACATCGACCGCATCAAGTTCCGCAACGAGAACGCACGCGTGCTCGAGGAGGGCGGTCAGCCGGCCGCCGGTCGCGAGCAGCTGATGGGGATCACCAAGGCGTCGCTGGCCACGGACTCGTGGTTGAGTGCGGCGTCGTTCCAGGAGACCACCCGCGTGCTGACCGAGGCGGCGCTCGAAGCGTCCTCCGACCCGTTGCACGGGCTGAAGGAGAACGTCATCATCGGCAAGTTGATCCCGGCCGGGACCGGCGTGCGCGAGTACCGCGACGTCGAGGTCGGTCACACCGACGTGCCGGAGCAGGCGCTGCCGGCAGACATCGCGGAGTACCTCGCGTCGACCGAGTCCTACGAGGGCGACGGGTCGTGGGGCTTCGAGGGTGGCTGGGGCTACGAGAACTGAGCCAGCCTGCTGGCCAAACACGCACCGTACGATCATGGGCGCTTTCCACAGGGAAGCGCCCATGATCGATTTCTCATGCCGGTTCGATCCCTTCCATGTACTCTGCGCCTTCGTGTGAACGGATGACAGTGATGACCTTGCGACGACTGGTGATGGTCGGGGTGACTGCGTTTGCGGTCGCCATGGCCGGTTGCGGCGGGGACGATCCCGAACCGCAGCCCACCACCGATCTCGACCAGACGTTGGCACCGGTCACGGAGACGCCGAGTGCGACGCCGTCCCCGACGCCCACCCCGTCACCCACTCCCACCCCGACACCGACTCCGTCGCCGACCGAGGCGGCGGTGCCCGAGGACCTGACCACGGTCACCGATGACGGCGAGGTCACGATCGCAGAGGCCCAGGCGATCATCGACATCCAGACCGACATCTACAACGCCGCCATCATCGACCTGCTCACTCGCCCCGCAGAGGTCGAGGGCGGCGTCGGTGCTTCCTTCACGGACGAGTTGGCCCGCGTCTACGTCGGGAACGCCCTTGATCTCTACTTCCAGGCGTGGGACAGCACCGCTCGCGGGGATTTTGAGGGTGGCAACATCGTGGACCCGACGGGTGTTGTCGACACAGTGGAGGAAGTGATCGAAGTTCAGCCCGACTGCTTCGTTGTCCGGATCTCGCGAGACCAAGGCGGCATTGCCCAAGGGGGAGTGGTTGAGGATTACTGGATTCGCCAAGCCCAAGTGGACAGGTTGGCAACAAATGCGAGTGGCTGGCATCGAGCCAACGACACAAACACGGCACCTCAGAGCTCCATGTGCAGTGAGGAGATCCCAGCATGATCAGGTTGTTGTTGACGGGCTCGGTTGCAGCATGTCTTGTCCTTGCCGCGCAGGTACCAGTGGTTGCCCAGACCACGTGCGACGAGTGCAACACCGACAGCACGTCCGTCTTCACTTCGGACAACGCCTACGAGTTGGAGACCAAGGACGACGAGCCGGCCGACGGCGTCGG
>DATFMD010000219.1:0-2520 GCA_035267125.1 Nitriliruptoraceae bacterium
ACCACTGCTGCCCCGAACGACACCGTGTCGTTCGGGCACAGCCACGTCGTGACACCGCGGTCGTGGCACCATGGCAGTCACGTCGACGGGAGATGAGGCCATGCGGCCGGGATTCGCTGGACCTTGCCCGGGGGGTGACCTCTCACGAGCCTTTCGACCGACATCGGTGGTGGCTTCACCATGCGACGCGTCGTGACGGCCGTGGCCGTGCTGACCGCGGTCGCCGCGGTCGGGGTGCTGCTCCTGTGGATCGGACAGCGCCGGTTGCTCTTCTTCCCGTCGCAGGTGGTGCCGGCGACGCCGCCCGACGTCAGCGAAGTGACCCTCACGACTGACGACGGGCTCGAACTGGCCGCGTGGTTCGTGCCGTCGACAACGCGAGCCGGGCCGGGCGCCGAACCCCACACAGGACCCGACGTCGAACCTGACGCCGTACCCGACGCCGAACCCGACGCTCGACGCGACGTCGGAGCTGATTCCGGATCCACCACCGGACCCGGCACCGGGCCTGGCACCGGAGCCGGCCAAGCAGAGGGCGGCCAGCGCGACGGGGACACCGTCACCCCCGACAGCGTCGTGATCATGTTTCACGGCAACGGAGGCAACCGGGTCGGTCGCCTGCCGTTGGCGCGATCGCTGGCCAGCCGAGGCCATTCGGTGCTGCTCGTCGACTATCGCGGCTACGGCGGCAATCCGGGTCAGCCCACCGCAGCCGGACTCGCTCTGGATGCCCGCGCGGCCAGGGACTGGGCAGTGCAGCTCTCGGGAGTCGATGGCGACAACGTCGTCTACTTCGGTGGGTCACTGGGTGCGGCCGTCGCGATCGAACTGGCCGTCGAGCACCCGCCGGCCGCGCTCGTCCTGCGGTCACCGTTCACGTCGCTGGCCGACGTCGCCAAGACGCACTACCCGGTGGTCCCGAGCGTGCTGCTGCGGGATCGCTGGCCGAGCCTGGACCGGATGCGCGAACTCGACGTCCCGACCCTGGTCGTGGCCGGCAGCGCGGACGGGATCGTGCCCACCGAGCAGTCCGAACGGCTCTACGAGGCCGCGGCCGGACCCGCCCGGCTGCACATCGTCGAGGGCGCCGACCACAACGATCCTGCCCTGCTCGACGGCGACCAACTCCTGACAACCATCGAGTCGTTCCTCACGGACCACGTCCCATGACCCTGACCACCCAGCGCTGATGGTGTGACCGGTCCGTGTGGTCACGCCATGTGGCCTTGTCGGTCACACCGCTTCCGAGCCCACATGGCGCCAGCGCAGAACGAACCCAGTCAGCCCCCGACTCCGCGTGGTGCCAGCGCAGAACGAGCGCAGCGAGTTCTGCAAACCTGACCGAGGCACGAGGTCAGGCGAGTTCAGGCGCGGCCGGTCAACTCGACGGCTGCCGCCAACAGGGCGAGGCTGGTCAGCCGGTCGTCGTAGTCGGCCACCGAGTTGGTGACCATCACCTCGTCGGCTCCCGTGCGGGCAACCAGGTCGGCCAATCCCGCGGCGACCTGGTCACCGGTCCCGACCAGCGACTCGGTCGGCATCGCCAGCGCTGCATCGAGATCGGGATGGTCGCGAGCCTCCGCCACGGTCAACAGGCGAATCGGCCGCCCGGTGCGCAGCCACAACCGGAACAGCCGACCGGGCCACGACAACTCCCGGGCCCGTTGCTCGGTCTCGGCAACGGTCACGCTGGCGGTCACGATCGCATGGGGGGCCGGCAGGTTCCCGACCGCGTCGAACCGTTCGCGGTACAGGCGCAGCGACTGGTCGGTCCCGCCCATGTCGAAGTGGTGCGCCTGGACGAAGGCAAGCCCCAGCAGCCCGGCCAGTTGCGCGCTGTAGCCGGACGACCCGAGCAGGAACAGTTGGGGATGCGTCGTGGCCACCGGCGTGGCGCGGAAGCGTTCGTGCAGTCGCGATCCCTCGCGGATGTCGCCCAGCAACCCGAGCAGGTCCACCAGGTGCTGGGGGAACTCCTCGGCGCCGAGCGTGTCGGCACCGCGACGCAGTGCGGCCGCGGTCTGCGGATCAGTGCCGGGCGCCCGACCGATGCCCAGGTCGATGCGTCCGGGATGCAGCGCCTCGAGCATGGCCGCCTGCTCGGCCACGACCAGCGGCGGGTGGTTGGGCAGCATCACGCCACCGGAACCCACGTTGATGTGGTCGGTGCTGG
Source organism: Nitriliruptoraceae bacterium (assembly GCA_035267125.1). Lineage (GTDB taxonomy): Bacteria > Actinomycetota > Nitriliruptoria > Nitriliruptorales > Nitriliruptoraceae > Salsipaludibacter. Next base: position 2,174 of record DATFMD010000219.1, read on the forward strand.
CCGCCAGGTGGGCCATCAGCGTGGTGGGCGCCGTCGATGCCACGATCGGCATGTTGTGGTGTTCCGCCACCCAGAAGCGTGCGAACCCGAGGCGGTCGGCGCGTTGTGCCAGCCGAGTCGTTCCCTGCAGTGCCTGGGCCGACGTGGCACCACGTGCCACCGACCCCAGGTCGAGCACCGACAACGGAACCGACAGCGACGACCTCAACGCAGGGGCATGTCGGTGGGGGTGACTGGGCGAGGCAGGGCGGTGGTGCCCATCAGGGCTTCGTCGACGGCGGCGGCACAGGCACGTCCCTCGGCGATCGCCCACACGATCAGCGACTGGCCGCGACCCATGTCCCCGC
>DATFMD010000220.1:0-20181 GCA_035267125.1 Nitriliruptoraceae bacterium
GCTGTGGACCGTGCGCGGAATCAGCAGGCCGCCACGGGTCGCCGAGTCGCCACGGCCGCCGTCCCCACTCACCCGTGCCGACATGGCCCACGACGAACTGCGTCACATGTACGACCAGTCGACCTCGCTCGGTGGCCTGCCCCGGGGTTGCCGGGAATGGCTGGCCGACCACACCCAGTTGTACGTCGGCGACCCCGGCACGGTCGTCCTGCAGGAGGGTGATCGCAGTCGCGGGCTGTGGCTGTTGTTCAGCGGCCGCACCCAGATGACCTTCGCCATGGCCGCCGACGGGGTGCCCGCCGACGCTCGCACGGCCCGCGCGGTGCGCGCAGCCGTCCGCCCCGGAACCCTGTTGGCCATCACTGGCGCCGCCCACGACATGCCGGTCCCGTTCGACGTCACGACGACTCGGGTGACGCGGCTGGCACACGTCCCCGCCGAGGCGCTCGCGAGGCTCATGGAGGAGCATCCTCGCTGGGCGGGGGCACTGCTCGGCCAGGAACTGTGGCAACTTCGCAACTGGTTGACGTGGACGCGCAGCCGCTTCGGCATCGACCCCGACGACGACGGCATCGCGGCGGTCGCGCACCTGATCGACGACAGCAGCCCGACGCTGCCCGTCACCTCCTCGCTGTACGGCGTCACGCACCTCCTCCGGCACCGCCTGACCCGAGAGGACGGCTTCCGGCGTCTGTACGACCGCCACATCCACGGCACGTCGGCAGAGCGCGCGGTGGCGAGCACGGCGCTCGACCTGCTCCGGGACCTCGAGCGGGGCCATCGCTTCTCCCTGGGCCTCGGGACGACCTACGACGCCGTGGTCGCCAGCGACGACCTGTCGCCGATCGAGCGACGCCGGGTGTCCACCCGCCACTTCCGCGACGCGCTCGACCACGTGCCCTGGGTCATCGGGGGGCTGGAGCACCTGCCCGAGGACCCCAACTTCATCCTCGTGTACAACCACATGGCCTACGCCGAGGACTCGGTGTTGCCCAACGGGTTCCTGTTCAACCCGGACTCGCACTTCATCAGTGGCGTCCTCCTCGAACCGACCTACGGCGACGGGATCCGCGTCGCGCGGACCAACGCGGCCACCGAGTTCTGGCGCGCCGACTACTACGACCGCCTCGGCCACATCCCGGTCGTGACGCCCGAGTCTGGCTGGATCGACGAGACGCCGGGGGAGAAGGCTGCCCGCAAGCAGCAGTTCTTCGACGACTGCGCCGATGTGCTGGCGCGCGGCGCACCGTTCAGCATCGCGCCCGAGGGCACGATCACCGAGGAGGACAGCGCCACGGAGCGGTCACCGGGCCCGCTCAAGCCGGGTGCCTTCGTGCTGAGCGACCAACTCCCCAGCAACCCACGGATCCTGCCGGTGGCGCTGGCGAACTTCGACCGGCCGGCGCACCGTGCGGTCTTCTCCTGTGTCGTCAAGCCCTCGTTCAGCATGGCGGAACGCGGTGTGGACACGGCTGATCCCGAGGCGATGGCGGCATTCCTGACGGCGTACCGCCACGAGTTCCGGACATACGTCGAGGAGGCGATCGCGCTGGCAGAAGACGTGGTCCGGCCAGACGCCGCGCTGGACGGTGTGGTCACCAACCTCGGATCCGTCGACGCCGTGCACGAGGAGTTCGAACACGACGTCCGGTCACTGGAACTGCGTGCGACGCCACAGGGCCTGGACCGAAGTCCCACGGTCTTCTTCGGGTCGTCGACCTTCCGACTCTGGCCCGACCTGGGGGACGACGTCGGTGTGCCGCGTGCCCTGAACCTGGGGTTCGGCGGATCGACGCTCGACGCCTGTCGCCGGTACTACGAGCGTCTCGTCGCGCCCCATGCACCAGCCCGCCTCGTCCTCTACGCCGGTGACAACGACATCGGTCGCGCGGTCCCGGCACCCGAGGTGGTCGACCTGTTCCACGAGTTCGCGGAGACGGTTCGAACCCACTCCCCGTCGACACGCTGCTGGTTCGTGTCGATCAAGCCCAGCCCCGGGCGCGCCGAGTTCACGAACACGATCCGCAGTGCCAACGCCGGCGTGGCGGCCGCCATCGAGCAGCGCGACGCATGGCGCTACGTCGATTGGTTCTCCCACCTGCTCGGACCGGCCGGTCGCGCCGACCCGCGATTCTTCGAGGCCGACGAACTGCACGTGAACAAGGCGGCCTACGAGATCCTGGCCGACTTGCTGCGACCGGAACTCGCCCACGAGGACTGACCGGCATCGATCAGTTCCACGTGGCAGGGGCCCAAGGGATTCGGGGACTCGCGCCAGGCCGGCGACTCACGGGGACCGAACGACCGCAATCCCAATCACCCCTTGACGCCCTCTCCGGCAGTGGCTACGGTTCGGAATAGCAATCGATTGCAGAATGTTGCAAAGGAGGTCGATGGTGTCCCGGTTCGACGACGTCGCTCCCATCCTCGAGGCCCACGATCTCCACAAGCACTTCGGGGGCGCAGTCGCTGTCGACAGTGTCAGCCTCGACCTTCGGCCAGGGGAGATCCACGCCGTCGTTGGCGAGAACGGGGCCGGGAAGTCGACCTTCATGCGCATGCTCGCCGGCATCCTGGTGCCGAACGAGGGCAAGGTCGTCATGGACGGCCAGACACTGGAGCCGGGGAGTCCCCAGGCGGCGCTGGAGGCCGGCATCTCGCTGGTGCACCAAGAGCTCAGCCTGATTCCCGAGATGACCGTGGCCGAGAACATCGGTCTGGGGTCCATGCCCACCAAGTTGGGCTTCATCCGGCGAGCCGACCTGAAGGCCACGGCCCGGGACGCGCTCGACGAGATCGGCGTGAGCGTCGACCTCGACGAGCCCGTGTCCCGCCTGTCGGTGGCCCTGCGTCAGTTCGTCGAGATCGCCCGGGCCGTGGCGCGCCAGCCACGTGTCCTGATCCTGGACGAGCCCACGGCAACGTTGACACCGGCAGAGACGGAATACCTGCTGGACATGCTCAAGCGCCTGGCCGAGCGCGGACTCGCGATCATCTACATCTCCCACCGGATCCCCGAGATCTTCGCCATCTGTGACACGGTGACGGTGCTGCGCGACGGGAAGCACATCGAGACGGTGTCGATCGACGACACCTCGCCCCAGGACCTGGTGGACTCGATGGTCGGCCGTGAGTTGAAGCATGAACTCGAAACCCACCGTGAGCCCAACCCGGGCGAGGTCGTGCTCAGCGCACGCGGCGTCCGGGCTCCCGGGGTCAACGGGATCGACCTGGACGTCCGTGCTGGCGAGATCGTCGGGATCGGCGGGCTGGTCGGTGCCGGACGCACCGAGTTCGTGCGCGCCATGCTCGGGGCCGACCCCAGAACGGCGGGCGTCGTGCGCCTGACGGTGGGGGACACGACCACCTCGATCACCAGCTACGGCCGGGCCGTCGCGGCCGGCGTCGCCTACGTGCCCGAGGAACGTCGGGTCGACGGGCTGGCCCTCACCATGACCGTGCGAGAGAACATCGCGCTGCCGAACCGCAAGGCACTGTCGAGTGCTCTGGGCGTGCTCCACCTGCGCGAGATCACCGACTACTCGCAGCGACTCGCCGACGAAGTGTCGCTGCGGCCGCCCGAGATCAAGCTGGAGGCCGGTGCCTACAGCGGCGGCAACCAGCAGAAGGTCGTCGTGGCCAAGTGGCTGGGACGAGAGCCTGACCTCATCGTGCTGGACGAGCCCACGCGCGGTGTCGACGTCGGGGCCAAGGCCGAGATCCATCGCCTGGTTCGCGCGTTGGCCGACCAGGGCACCGCCGTGCTGGTCATCAGCTCCGATCTTCCCGAGTTGCTCGAATTGTCCGACGTCATCCACGTCGTCCGCGACGGCAAGGTCGTCGGAGTCCTGCCCCAGTCGGAGGCCGACGAATCGTCGGTGATGGCCCTGGCTGCTGGCGGCACGAGCCTCATCGGGGTGTGACACCCCGGCACGATCCAGGAGGTCTGCCATGAGCACACGTCGAGATCGCATCGCCGAGTACTTCCGACGTCAGTACGACGATCGGGAGGGCACGGCGCAGGACAACGTCGAGTCGTTGTTCGCCGAGGACCTCGTCTTCCACCTGACGGGAGACAAGACGATGGGCCGTCACGCACTCGTGGCGCTGTGCCAGTTGTTGCGGCGCACCCGCCACGACCGCGTGACCAACATCGCCGAGTTTCGCGAGGATGGCGACGTGACCAGTTTCGTGCTCGAGATCTCGGGAACTGACCCGGCGACCGGACACACGGTCTCCGTCGGGACGCGCACGAGGTACCGCTTCGACGGGGACGAGGTGGTCGAGGTGTGGCAGGAGGACCCATCCCAGGTCGAACAGGCCGTGCGTGCGGCGGGGGTACGGCTGTGAGTGACGACCTGGCCACCGAGACCGCCGCCGAGACGCCGAGTCCCGATGCCCCGGCCGTGCCGGGACTGGAGGAGCGCGACACCAGCGCGGTGCAGTGGATGGCCGAGCGAGGCATCTTCGTCTTCACGGCCCTCCTCATCCTCGCAGCCACCATCTTCGTGGACGGCTTCGCGTCGCTGGCCAACATCACCGACGTCTTCAACCGGGCGGCGCCGATCGGCATCGTCGCCGTCGGCATGACGTTCGTGGTGATCAGCGCCAACTACCTCGATCTCTCGGTCGTCGCACAGGTGGCCACCGCAGCGGTCGTGCTGATGGCCGTCAGCAACAGTTCCGGCATCCTGCTGGCCGTGCTGCTGGCCACCCTCATCGCCATCGTCTACGGCTTCGTCAACGGCGTCGCCGTCGGCGTGTTCAAGGCGAACGCCGTGATCGTCACGCTGGCCACGACCTTCATCGGCATCGGGGTGCTCCGGTGGCTCAGTGGGGGATCGATCTACTTCGGCACCGAGGATTCCCTGATCCGCGCCTTCGGGACGGCCAAGCTGGGACCGTTCCCGCTGTCGATGCTGGTGCTGGTGCTCATCGGGCTGGCGTTGTCCTACGTGCTCACTCGGACCACCTTCGGGTTCGTGATCCGGGCCTTCGGCTCCAATCCCGACGCCACCAGGCTCGCGGGCATCAACACCGCATGGGTGGTGATCGGCGCCTTCATGCTGTCCGCCTTCGGCGCGATGCTGGGCGGGTTCGTCCTCGCGGCCTTCTCCAACACTGCCGTGTCAGCGATGTCGGACGGCTTCGACTTCCGTGCCCTGGCCGCGATCATCGTGGGCGGCACGAGCGTCTTCGGCGGCAAGGGCAGCGTGTTGCGCACGCTGCTCGGGGTCATCTTCGTCAGCGTGCTCACCAACATCATGGTCCTGTCCGGGCTCGGCTTCGGGATCCAGCAGATGGCCATCGGCGCCCTCATCGTCGCCGCCGTGTCACTGGACGCACTCGCCAGGAAGGCGGCAACCACATGAGCGACTCGAAGCTCCAACTCGGCTCGCAGGACAACACCGACCTGCTGTCGCGTGTCCGGACGCTGCTTGCTCGTCGGACCGAGGGACGGGCCCTGGCGCTGCTGGCCGTCGTGATCATCGTGACCCTGTTCATCGAACCCACCACCTTCACCTCCTACGAGGTGACGCTCGGTCGCATCGCACAGATCGGGCTGGTCGCGCTCGGGCTCACCGCCGTGATCCTGATGGGCGAGTTGGACCTCGCCGTCGCGTCGACCCTGGCCGTGTCCGGCGTGATCATGGCCAGCGTCGAGAACATGACGGGAAGCCTCACACTGGGCATCCTCGCTGCCCTGGTGACCGGGCTCGTGATCGGTGTCGTGAACGCCTTCTTCGTCGTCCAGGTCGGCATCAACTCCTTCATCGCGACGCTGGGGATGCTGTTCTTCCTGCGTGGCCTCGGCTTCGTGCTGTCGGGGGAGCAACCTGTTCGGTTGGACAACGTCGATGCCGGCCTCGCCTTCGGAGACCCACTCATCGGCCCACTGACACCACGCATGCTGATCTTCCTCGTGCTGTTCATCGGCCTCCAGGTGTTCGTCACACGCATCCGCGTCGGTCGCGAGTTCTACGCGGTCGGTGGCAACCGCCAGGCCGCCTACGACGCCGGCATCCCGGTGAAGGCGCGGGTCTACCTCGGGTTCATGATCTCTGGCTCCGTCGCGGCGCTCGCCGGGGTCATGAACACGCTGGAACGGACCGCCGCCGACCCGACCGCGGGCTCCACCGTGTTGCTGTCGAGTTTCGCGGCCGCCATCATCGGCGGGATCCTGCTGACCGGCGGGCGCGGGTCCGTGTTCGGGACCCTGCTCGGGGCGGCATCGCTGGGGATCCTCCAGGTCGCCCTCACGCTCTCCGGGATCCAGGTCGACGTGCAGAACATCATCATCGGCGTCGTGTTGCTGCTGGCCGTCACCACCGACCCGGCAACGATCCGTGCCGTCGTGACCAACGTTCGATCCATGATGGCCGGTCGAGCCGATGCGCGCGCCCAGCCCGGCTGACGCCCCCCGACACCCGTGCCCGGGTGCGCGCGACACCTGCAACGTGCGCACCTCGCCCCCAACCCCCGCAGGAGCCCGCCGACCTTCGGCTGGCCGGCAACACCCGACCAACCCTCGAGAGGGAGAACCACCGATGAAGAATCGACACTCACGGATCGGCGCACTGCTGCTGGTCGGTGCCATGACGCTGGCAGCCTGCGGCGGTGGCGACGACGGCGACGAGCCTGCGGCGACAGAAGGCGAGACGGGCGCCGCCGAGGAGACTGGCGCCGCCGAGGAGACCGGCGCCGCCGAGGAGACTGGCGGTGAGGCCGCCGCTGGTGGCGAATTCGACGTCTACGCGTTGCTGCCACAGGGCAACGACCAGCCCTATGGCACCACCTACCTGCCACCGTTCGAGGAGACGGCTGCCGAACTGGGCCTCAACCTCACCATCACGAACTCCCAGTACGACGCCGACAAGCAGGCCAGCGAGTGCGAGGTGGCCGTCGCTGCCGAGCCGGACCTCATCATCCTGTGGCCGGCGGTGGCAAGCACCGTCCGGCCCTGCCTCCAGGCGGCCAGCGACGCCGGCATTCCCGTGACGATCACCAACTCCGACGTGGAGGAGGGCGACGTCGAACTCACCTCGGCCTACTCCGGCCCCGACACCTACGAGCAGGGCGCGGCCTCGGCCGAGTTGTTCTGTGAGGAGGCCGGAGGCGAGGACGTCGGGATCATCATGGTCAACGGGTTGACGGGCAACACCACCGCCATCGACCGCGAGGCCGGCTTCGAGGAGACCATCAACGAGCAGTGCACCAACGTCGAGATCCTCGCTCGCCAGCCTGGCAACTGGAACAAGGACGAGTCGCAGATCGCCGCGTCCGAGATGATCACATCGGTGGGTGCCGAGAACATCGGTGGCGTGTACGCGGCCGACGACACCATGGTCGCAGGCGTGATCGACGCCCTGAAGGCCCGGGACATCGACCCGACCACCCTCATCATCACCTCCATCGGCAACACCGAACTGGGCAACCCGCTCGTCAAGTCCGGCGAGTTGGACGGCACCATCTTCCAGTCCTCGTCGTGGGACGGCGAGAACGCCGCCAACGTCGCCTACGAGGTCCTCACCGAGGACCCGGCTGACCGGATCGTGGAGTTCATGCCGAACGTGCCCGTCACCGAGGAGAACGCGGACGACGAAGAGGTTGCGCCCGAGTGGTGACCGACGCCACCTGACGTCGGGACCCGGGACGGCCACACGGTCGACCGGGTCCCGCACGCCGCAAAGGGGCGCCCCGACCGACACACACACGCACCGACCAGCAAGGAGCACGCAGACCATGGATCAGACACGACTCGAAGGCAAGTTCGCGCTCATCACCGGCGCCGCCCAGGGCATGGGCGCCGCTGTGGCCAGGAACTGGGCGGCGCAGGGCGCCAAGGTCTGCCTGGGCGACATCAACACCGACGGCGTTGCCCAGGTGGCCCAGGAGATCCGCGACGAAGGCGGCGAGGCGACCCACGTCGACCTCGACGTCACCAACCAGGAGGACGCCCAGGCCGCCGTGGCCCACACGGTGGACGCGTTCGGTGAGATCAACCTCCTGTTGAACAACGCCGGTGTGAACAAGCCGAAGTGGTTCCTCGACATCACCAAGGACAACTACGACTTCATCATGGGCATCAACGCATGGGGCAAACTCAACGTGATGCAGGCCGTGGCACGCCAGATGGCCGAGCAGGGCCCGCGCGAGGACTACCCGTACAAGATCATCAACGTCGGGTCGATCCTGTCACGTGACACCTTCGACGACGTCATCGTCTACGGGATGAGCCAGCACGCCGTGCTCGGCCTCATCAAGGGCGGCGCCAAGGGCCTGTGGGAGCACAAGATCACCGTCAACGGCTATGCCCCCGGAGTCGTGCGCACCGAGATGTGGGAGCAACTCGACAGGGAACTGGTCGAGATGGGCAAGTTCGACGAGGCTGGCGAGTCCATGGACGACATCGCCGAGAACATGATCCTGATGAAGCGCTACTCCTATCCCGACGACATCGTGGGGACTGCGGCCTTCCTCGCGAGCCCTGACAGCGACTACATGACCGGCCAGCTGATCCAGATCGACGGCGGCATGGTCATCCATTGAGTCGGGCACCGGCTGAGCGGTACCGCGTGCGGGCCCTGGAGGTCGATCCGGACGACGCACTCACCGCTGACGAGGGGTGGGTGGACATGGAGGTGCGCTGGCTGGTGACCGACGAGACCATGGGCTCGACGGCAACCGTGGTGGGACGGACGATGCTGCGTCCAGGCTCCAAACACGACATCCATCGCCACGTCAACGCCGAGGAGTGGGAGTACGTCGTGCAGGGCCACGCCGTCAAGCACATCGGCGATGAGCAGGTCGAACTGACCGCCGGCGACGTGGTCTTCGTGCCCGCCGGCGTGTTCCACGGACTCGAGAACGGCTCGGACACCGAGCCGCTGGTGACCGTGTGGGGCTACAGCGGTGCCGCGTCGCTGGCCGAGGCAGGCTACGAGTTGCCCTGATCCCGGACGCGCCGCCGCAGGTACACGGCGACGTCGGCCATGTCGTTGTCGCCCAATCCGTCCTCGACGGCCCTGGTCATCAGCGCGAGGTTGGCCGTCGCCTGCTCGACCGGCACGCCCAGTTCCGCAGCCAGCTCGGTGATGAGGCGGAGGTCCTTCTGGGCGAGGGTCGTGGCGAACGCGGGCGCTGTGCCGTCAGGGTCCAGGAACGCATCCCGGCGGTAGCCGACCATCGGTGCCGCGATCGCGCTCTGCTCGAACACGTCGTAGATCAGCGCCCGTTCGATCCCCGCCTCCTCCGCCAGCACCATCGACTCCGCCACGGCGTTGCCGAGCGCGAAGATGACGTTGTTGACGGCCAGCTTGGCGACCGACCCGGCCCCGGTCCCACCCATGTGGTGGATCGTGCGCCCCATCGTCTCGAGCACGGGCATGACGGTCGCGGCCACGTCCGGTGGCGCCCCCAACAGGATCGCCAGCTCGGCAGCTCGTGCGGCATCGACACTGCCCGACACCGGGGCATCGACCAGCACCCCGCCGGCGTCGGCGACCACGGGGGCGAGGTCGGCGATCGCCCGGGGGCCAGTCGTCCCCATGTCGACCAGGATCGAACCCGCCTCCAGGCCTGCCAGCACCCCGCCAGGGCCGTCGAGCACAGCGCGCAGCACGTGTTCGTCGGCGAGCATCGTCATCACGACGTCGGCGCCGGTCGCGGCATCGCGGGGGGTGTCGGCCACCGTGGCATCGACACGGGCTGCAAGGTCACGCGCCGTGCTGGTCGTGCGATTGTGGACCACGAGGTCGTACCCGGCGGCCGCGATGTTGGCAGCCATCGGCGCGCCCATCCGTCCCAGGCCCACGAAGGCCACCCTGCCGACGGCGCCGTGGGAGTCGTGGTCGCCGGTCATGGCGACAGCGGGGCGGTCGAGGCCCGGGCCACCAGGCGCGGCGGCAGCGTCACCGTGTGGGGCGCGACTCCCGGTTCGTCGAGCATCCCGATCACGGTGTCGGCCGCGAGTCGGCCCAGTTCGTAGCCGGGCAGGTGGATCGTCGTGAGCGGCGGGTCGAGGTAGGCCGTCAGGGCGCTGTTGTTGTAGCCCACGATCGAGAGGTCGTCGGGGCACGCCAGCCCGGCGGCACGGGCTGCGTCCAGTGCTCCCACGGCCATCGGGTCGTTGTGCACGAACACCGCGGACGGCATGTCGTCTCCATGCTCACGCAGGAGCAGTTCCATCAGTCGCCGGCCCTCCTCCACCGTGGGCAGCAACGTCGCGTCGGAGATCTCCAGAACGTCGAGACCGGCATCGGTGGCCGCGTCGCGGAACCCGCGGCGACGGTGCCGGAACGACGACACGTCGTCGGGTCCGACCAACTGGCCCAGGTGTGAATGCCCGAGGTCCAGCAGGTGCCGGGCAGCCAGGCGCCCACCCAGCACGTCGTCGTGGGCGACGGTCGCCACCCGTAGATCGGGCATGTCGCGCACGGCGAGGACCAGCGGCACCTCCTCCGCCACACGACGAAGCGTCGAACGATCGCCAGTGCGGGCGGCAGTCGTCACGATGGCATCCACGCGCTGCTCGACCAACGCCTCGCAGACGCGCGCCAACCGGTCCGAGGAGTCCCGCGACTCCACCACCAACTGCATCACCCACCGACCTGTCAGGGCGTTCTCGATGCCCCGCAGCACCGGACTGATGAACGGGTTCCCGAGATCGGCGACGATCACGCCGATCACGTTGGTGCGGCCGCGTCGCAGACTGCTGGCGACCTTGTCCGGCCGGTAGTGCAAGTCCTTGGCGACCTGCTCGATGTGTTCTCGCGTCTCGGTGTTCACCAGGGTGCGCTTGTCGGGGCTCAGCGCCCGTGAGACGGTGGAGGTGTGCACCCCGGCTGCCGCAGCAACGTCCTTCAGTGTCGCGTTCCGCCGTCGCGGCGTCATCCCGTACCCAGTTCGTCGCGTCAGTGTGGTTCCGGCGGCGTTCGCCTCGATGCCACATTGTGGCATCCTGTGCGCGCTTCCGTTGGATGCTGCACCGGGACCCTCACCAGTCCACGGCGACGTACTTGGTCTCGAGGTACTCCAGCAGGCCCTCATGGGCGCCCTCGCGACCCAGCCCGCTCTGCTTGACGCCGCCGAATGGCGCCGCGGGATCCGAGATCAGCCCGCGGTTCACGCCCACCATGCCGACGTCGAGTGCTTCGGCGACACGCAGGGCGCGGCCGAGGTCGGACGTGTACAGGTAGGCAGCCAACCCGTGGGCGACGTCGTTGGCCTGCGCGATCGCCTCCGCCTCGTCGTCGAAGGCCACGACCGGTGCCACCGGGCCGAAGATCTCGGTCGCCAACAGGTCGGCGCTGGGGTCGAGATCCGTGATCACGGTGGGCTCGAAGTACCACCCGGCGCGATCAGGCGGACCGCCGCCGGTGAGCACGCGGGCACCGTCCGCGGTGCTGGCCGCCACCAGGTCGGCGACCTTCTGCTGGGCGGCGCGGTTGATGAGCGGTCCGACGTCGGCATCGACGTCGTGGCCGGGCCCCAGGCGCAGGGACGCCATCCGATCGGCCAGCCCGGCAGCAAAGTCGCCGACGAGGCTGCGCTGCACCAGGAACCTGTTCGCGGCGATGCACGACTCACCTCCGTTTCTCATCTTGGCGATCATCGCGCCATCCAGGGCATCGTCGAGGTTGGCGTCGTCGAACACCAGGAACGGGCTGTTGCCACCCAGTTCCATGGAGCAGGTCACGACCTGGTCGGCCGCGGCGCGCAGCAGCAGCCTGCCAACCTGCGTGGACCCGGTGAAGGACAACTTGCGGACACGAGGGTCGTGGATCATCGCGTCCACGGTCTCGGCCGCGCGCGTCGTGACCAGGACGTTGACCACGCCCGCCGGTGCCCCGGCGTCGGCCATCACCTCTGCCAGGGCCAACGCGGTCAGCGGGGTCTCGGGAGCCGGTTTCAGCACGACGGTGCATCCGGCTGCCAGCGCGGGACCGATCTTGCGGGTCGCCATCGCGGCCGGAAAGTTCCAGGGCGTGACCAACAGGGCCACCCCGATCGGCTGCCGGAGCGCCATGATGCGTTTGCCGCCAGCGGGGGCCGTGACGATCTCGCCGTGGGTGCGCACGGCCTCTTCGGAGAACCAGCGGAAGTACTCGGCGGCGTAGGCGACCTCGCCCAGCGCGTCGGCACGTGACTTGCCGTTCTCGGCGACGATCAGGTCGGCAAGTTCGTCACGACGTTCCCGCATCAACTCGAATGACCGACGCAGCACTTCGCCGCGCTCGCGCGGGGCAGTGGCGGCCCAGTCGGCGGCGGCTCCGTCGGCGGCCGCGACGGCGGCGAGCCCGTCCTCGACCGAGCCATCCGCGACCGTGGCGATGGTCTGGCCGGTGGCTGGGTCATCAACGTCGAACGTGGCCCCGTCGGAGGCTGGGTGCCAGGCCCCGTCGATCCAACTGTCGGTGGCGACATCGGCCAGCAGCGCCGTCACGAGACCGCCTTGATGCAGCCATCCACGATGCGCTGCACCGACGGCAGGACCTCGTCCTCCAGCGTGTCGGAACTGGGCAGCGGCACGTGGGGCGTGGTGATCCGGGTCAGGGGACCGTCGATGTGCCAGATGCACTCCTCCGCCACGATCGAGACGACCTCGGCGCCCCACCCACACAGCCGTGGGTTCTCCTCCACGGTGACCAGCCGACTCGTCTTCACGACCGACTCGATCACGGTCCTGGTGTCCAGGGGCACCAGCGACCGCAGGTCGATGACCTCGGCCGAGATGCCCTGTTCGGCCAACTCGTCGGCGGCCTCCTCGGCTCGTGACACCATGGACGCCAGCGCGACGACGGTGACGTCGGTGCCGCTGCGCCGGATGGTGGCGGTGCCCAACTCCTCGACGATCTCGCCGTCTTCCACCATCCCCTTGGTGGGGTACAGCGACTTCTGCTCGAAGAACATGACCGGGTTGTCGTCCCGCACCGCTGCGGCGAACAGCCCGATGACGTCGTGCGGGTTGGACGGCGCGACGACCTTGAGTCCGGGAATCATCATCGCCCAGTTCTCGACCGCCTGCGAGTGCTGCGCGCCGAAGCGCAGGCCCCCGCCGTTGGCCGTGCGGATGACCAGCGGCAGCGAGACCTGCCCGTCGGTCATGTACTGGGTCTTGGCCATCTCGACCGAGACGATGTCCCAGCAGGTGGCCAGGAAGTCCGAGAACATGATCTCGGCGATCGGGCGCAGGCCGGTCATCGACGCTCCCATCGCGGCACCCAGGATCGCCTCCTCCGAGATCGGCGTGTCGCGGACGCGGTCGGGGCCGAACTCGTCGAGCAGGCCCTTCGTGGCCTTGAACACCCCGCCGGCCGCGGCGATGTCCTCACCGATGAAGTACACGTCGTCGTCGCGACGCATCTCCTGGGCGATCGCACGTGCGACCGCCTCGCGGTACGTGATCAGTTCCGCCATGACCAGCCTCCATCGGCCCAGACATTGGTGAACGCCGCCTCGAGCGGCGGTGGTGACGCGGCCTTCGCGACCTCGGTGGCGTGGTCGACCGCCGCGTCGGTCTCGTCCTCGATCGTGGCGATCTCGGACTCGTCGATGCCCACTGCGAGCAACCGGTCCCGGTAGTTGAGCGGGTCACGGGCCAGCCAGGCCTCGACCTCCTCCTCGGGGCGGTACGTGCCGGGATCGGCGCGCGAGTGGCCGCCGTGCCGGTAGGTCATTGCCTCGATCAGCGACGGGCCACCACCGGAACGAGCCTTGTCGAAGGCGCGGACCGCGTGGTCGTAGACGATGTCGGGGTCGTTGCCGTCGATCACGATCGACTCCATGCCGTACGCGCTGGCACGGTCAGCGGCGGGGTGTTCGACCGCGGTCACGCTGCTGATCGGCGTGTACTCCATCCACAGGTTGTTCTCGCACACGAAGACGATCGGCAACTCCCACACCTTCGCCAGGTTGAGCGCCTCGTGGAACGCGCCGATGTTGGTTGCGCCGTCCCCGAAGAAGGCAGCCGTGACCTGGTCGGTGCCCCTCGCCTTGGCGGACCACGCGGCGCCGTTGGCGATGGGGAGGTGGGCGCCGATGATGGCATAGCTGCCCATGACGCCGTGTTCGACGGACGTGAGGTGCATCGAGCCCCCCTTGCCGCCGCACACGCCGGTTTCCCGGCCCAACAGTTCGGCCATGACGCCCTCCATCGGCACGCCGCGGGCCAGCGTGTGGGCGTGACCGCGATAGGTGCAGAAGGTGTAGTCGTCGGCGCGCATCGCGGTGCCGACGCCGGCGGCGATCGCCTCCATGCCCAACGACAGGTGAGACGTTCCCTTGACCAGGCCATCCATGAACAGCCGGTAGGCGCGCTCCTCGAATCGGCGCAGTCGGACGACCTGGCGGTACAACTCCAGCCTGGTCTTGTCCTCGATGTCCAGCAGGTCCTCGCTGGGGGGTGCGGGCAGGCGTGCCTCGACCATGCGACGTGCTCCTCTTCAGTATTCGTTGGTGACGACGAGGTCCTCGGCGGGAAACAGGGTCAGCAACTCGGCCCCGTCGGCAGTCACCACGACCTCTTCCTCGATCCGGGCGGCCGAGTGGCCGTCGGACGCGGGCCAGAATGTCTCGAGTGCGAACACCATGCCCTCCTTGATCTCGACCGGGTGCTCGAGCGAGTTCAGCTTCGAGATCACCGGGCGCTCGTGCAGCCCGAGTCCCAGCCCGTGCCCGAACTGCAGCCCGAAGGCCTCGAACTCGTTGGCGAACCCGAACTCGGTGGCGTCGGGCCAAAGCCGGGCGATCTCGTCCGTCCCGACGCCCGGCTTGACCAATTCGATGGCGGCGTCGATGAGTTCCCGGGTCTTCTTGTACGCATCCCGGTGCGCCTGCGTGGCACGACCGACGGCGAACGTCCGGTAGTAGCAGGTCCGGTAGCCGTTGTAGGCATGGATGATGTCGAAGTAGGCCTGGTCGCCCGGTCGGATCAGGCGGTCGGAGAACACGTGCGGGTGGGGACTGCAGCGTTCACCTGCGATGGCGTTGATCGCCTCGACCTGGTCAGAGCCCATCTCGAACAGCCGCTTGGTGGCCAGCGCGACGATGTCGCTCTCGCGGACCCCGGGCTTGAGCGCCTCGTAGATGTCGTGGTAGACACCGTCGACCATGGCCGCTGCCTGCGACAGCAGCAGGATCTCGTCGACGTTCTTGATCTCGCGCGCATCGAGCATGACCTGCTGGCCGTCGCGGACGTCGATCCCCTCGGCTTCGAGTGCCCGCAGGAACGGCAGCTCCGTGACGTCGACACCCACGGGCATGTCCGCCACGCCCTCGTCGCGCAGGATCGCGGCGATCTCCTCGGCAGCCCCGGCGGGCAGGCCGCTGTCCGGACTGATCGCTCCCTGCAGACCGGTGTTGCCGCCCTTGGCCTGTTCTGGCTTCAGCCACGGCGAGTGCAGCCGATGGTTGGCGGCCTTCGAGCCGAAGTCCCAGATCCACGGTTCGCCGCTGCGAGTGAGCAGGACCCATCGTTCGGTCTTGTTGTAGCCCCAGGTCCCGATGTGGGTGCTGGACAGGTATCGAACGTTGGACGACTCGAACACCAGCAACGCCCCAAGCTCGCTGTCGTCGAGGGCCTGCCGGGCTCGGGCCAGCCGGTAGTCGCGCAGTCGGTCGTAGTCGACACGTTGCTCCCAGTCGACCGTGGTGATGCCCGGTGCCGGGATCGACGTCTGCGCGAACTCCACCTGTTGCCCGGCCACGAGAGCACTCCTGTCGAGCAACGCCACCGCATCCTGCTGCGCATCCCGGGGGACTGCGTCGTGGCCCTGCAATCGATTGCGGTTTCTTGCAACCTACAGACGGAGGTGGGACGTGTCAACAGTGCGGCGGGCGAAGTGGGTTGTCCATCCTGTCCAGTCATCACGAGGACTGCGAGCCCGTGCCCGGCCGGCCGCTCCGCGAGCTCGCGTTTCACCGGGTTCGCGGGCCAGACCGCCTTCACCAGGGCACGATGCCCGTGACGATCTGCTGGGTCGACTGGTCAATGCCCCTCAACTGCATGCCGTTGGAGATCGTGGCCATGATCAGGCCACGACGACGTGGAGGCGGCGTGGACCGTGCACGCCCTCGACACGATCCAGTTCGATGTCCGAGGTGGCGGAGGGCCCCGATATCCACGTCTGGGGGCGGTGGGGGTCAAGCACCGCGACCGCGTCCGGGACGTCAGCGACGACCTGGGTCGCGAAGACGATGCACACGTGCAGGTCCGGGACCAGCGACAGGGCGCGCCGGCCCTGGCCCGCCGTGTGGTCCAGCACGACTGTGCCGGTCGCCGCGATCCCGACCCGGGCAGTGGTGACGACCGCATCGACTTCGTCCAGTTCGCGGTTGGTGAGCACCGCGTCCGGACCGTCTCGTCGGACCGTGATTGCGTGATCGCCCTGGACGGGGAGGCCGGCCAGGAACTCCTCAGGGAGGTCGTGGGCCACGACCACCGACCGCGCCTCCTCCGCCCCCATGATGTCGGCGATCGCTGCGGCGATGGTCGGCTGGCCGCCACCGTCCTCGACAGTGTCCCCGGCAGAACCTGCTCGATGCACCGTGGCGCGGTAGTCAGCCACCATGGTGCAGAAGTGGGCGACTTCGTCGTCGAACACCTGGCTGGCGTACTCGCGCGGCGCGGTGTCGGCGGGCCGATCGGGGTCGAGGTCGGCCAGGGCCGCGCGGACCCGCCCCAGGACGACGTCGCGGCCGCTCATGAGTCATCCTCCACAGCACTGTCGTCACCATCGATGGCCGCTCCGGCGTCGCCGACGCGCTCGCGTTGCTCCCACCAGGCCCGGAACGACTGCTCGGGCAGGTCGGGCACGTCGCGGGTCGTGGTCCACGACGGCAGCATGGGAATCCCGGCCACCCGGCCGGATCGCGACAGGATCCGACGTGCCAACCCGGTCCCCCGTTCGGCGGCCGCAAGTCGATCGCCCGTTGCCATCACGGTCTTGAGGGCGCGGAACACGGCCTTCTGGGGGTCGAACCGTGGGGCTTGGTCAGCCACGCGCGTGCGCAGGTGCACCAGCAGGTCGGGAATCTCGATGGCGACGGGGCAGACCTCCTCGCAGGCACCGCACAGCGACGAGGCGAACGGCAATGACTTGTCCAGCGGGCTGTCGGTGCCGCGCAGTTGCGGTGTGAGCACTGCGCCGATCGGCCCCGGGTAGACCGACCCGTAGGTGTGGCCGCCGGTGCGCTCGTAGACCGGGCAGACGTTGAGGCATGCCGAGCACCGGATGCAGCGCAGGGCCTGCCGCCCGACCTGGTCGGCCAGGACGTCGGTACGGCCGTTGTCCAGCAACACCACGTGCACATCCTGGGGGCCGTCGCCGGGGTGGACGCCGTTCCAGAACGAGGTGTAGGGGTTCATCCGCTCCCCGGTGGAGGACCGAGGAAGGGTCTGGAGGAACACCTCCAGGTCGCGCCAGGTGGGGACGACCTTCTCGATGCCCACGACCGTGACGAGAGTCTCGGGCAGGGTCAGGCACATCCGCCCGTTGCCCTCGGACTCGACCACCGACAGGGTCCCGGTCTCGGCCACCGCGAAGTTGGCACCTGACACCGCCACCCTGGCCGTCAGGAACTTCTCGCGCAGGTGGGCGCGGGCGGCCGCGGCCAGTTCCGCCGGCGCGTCGGTCAGGTCCGCGGGTGCCGCCACGCCGACCGCCGCCATCCGATCGAGGAAGATCTCGCGCACCTCGGCACGGTTGCGATGGATGGCCGGCACCAGGATGTGGCTTGGCGCGTCGTCGCCGAGCTGGACGATCAATTCGGCCAGGTCGGTTTCCCATGCCGCGATCCCGGCCTCGGCCAGGGCCTCGTTGAGCTCGATCTCCTGGGTGGTCATGGACTTGACCTTGACCACCTCACGCGCACCGGTCGCCGTCACGACGTCCGTGACGATCCGGTTGGCATCGGCCGCGTCCACGGCCCAGTGCACGGTCGCCCCGGCATCCTGCAGTCGCCGCTCGAGTTCGGTGAGATGGGTGTCCAGCCGCGCCAGCACGTCGTCCTTGATGCCGGCCCCGGCGGCGCGCAACCCGGACCACGACGGGTGCTCGCCCACCACGGCGGCGCGCTTGTCGCGAATGGTCGCCGTCGCATGGGCCAGGTTGGCGCGCAGTTGGCTGTCGGCCAATGCGGCTGCAGCCGCGTGGGGGAAGTCGGTCTCGGGGTGGTGCAGGGCACCGTGGCCCGCCCCCGGTGGCTGCGCCTCGGACCGCCCTGATCGCGATGTCATGACGCGGCCCGTGGCGGGACCGGGGCCATTGGTGGGACCGCGCCCCGTGGGTCGGCACCGGGTGCGACGTCGGGTCGGGCGTCGGTCGCTGCCAGCACCTCGGCCAGGTGCATGACGCGAACCCCCGATTCCTGCCGCGACAGCACGCCGCCGATGTGCAGCAGGCACGAGGCATCACCGGCGACCAACACCTCCGCCCCGGTGTTGCGGACGTGGCGGGCCTTGTCCGCGCCCATTGCCGACGACACGGCGGCGTTCTTCAGGGCGAAGGTGCCGCCGAAGCCACAGCACTCGTCGGCGGCCTGCAGTTCGCGCAGGTGCAGACCACGCACTGCCCGCAGGAGTTGCACGGGCCGATCCCCCACGCCCAACATGCGCATCGAGTGGCACGTCGGGTGGTAGGTCACCGAGTGGGGGAAGGATGCGCCGACGTCGGTCACGTCCAGCACGTCGACCAGGAACTCCGACAGTTCGAACGTCCGCGCTGCAAGGTCGTCGATGGCGTCGCCCAGCGACGTCCGTCCGCGACGTCGGGCGATGTCGGCCGACTGGTGGCGGATCGAGCCCACGCACGACCCCGATGGCCCCACGACGTGGTCGAATCCTGCCAGCGCGTCGACCAGCGTGGCGGCCAGGTCCAGGCCGTCGTCGGCGTAGCCCGTGTTGAAGTGCATCTGGCCACAGCACGTCTGCGCAGACGGGAAGTCGACCTCGACACCCAGGCGCTCCAGCACCCGGACCGTCGCGATCGGGGCCCGGGGGAACATCGCATCGCCCAGGCACGTCGGAAAGATCGCGACCCGCATGCTCACACCTCCAGGCTCGTCGGCGACGGTCCGTCGGCGGCACCAAGGGCGGCCACCCGGCCGACTGCCTCGTCCCAGTCTGCCCCGTCACCGGCCGGTTCGTGGCGAGTCAGGGTGCTGGCCTCGCGGACGAGTCGGCGCAACTCGGGCAGGCCGCCGTCCAGCGCGCCCAGCGACCGGGCCTGCACCAACGCGTTGCCGATCGCGGTCGCCTCGACCGGACCGGACACGACCGGCACACCGGCCGCGTCCGCGGTCAGTTGGCACAACAACTCGTTGCGGGATCCGCCACCGACCAGGTGGATGACGTCGACGCGCCTGCCGGACAGTTCGACCGCGGCAGCGACGGTCCGCCGATACGCCACGGCCAGGCTGTCAAGGATGCAACGAGTGACCTCGGCCGGGGACGCCGGCACCGGTTGTCCACTCGATCGGCAAACCTCGGCGATGCGGGCTGGCATGTCTCCCGGTGGCAGGAAGCGTGCATCGTCGGGGTCCACCAGCGACCGGCGTGGCTCCGCCGCGGCGGCCCCCGCAACCAACGTTCCCAGGTCGTGCGCAACGCCTTGGTCGCGCCACGTCCGCCGCGACTCCGACAGCAGCCACAGGCCCATCACGTTGCGCAGGTACCGGACCGTGCCGTCCACACCAAGTTCGTTGCTGAAGTTTGCCAGTCGACTTGCCTCGGTCCGCACCGGCGCGTCGAGTTCGACGCCGACCAGGGACCACGTGCCACACGACACGTAGGCGAATCGTTCGGTGGTCGCCGGGACGGCCACCACGGCCGACGCGGTGTCGTGCGTGCCGACTGCCACGACCGGCACGGGCGGATGGTCTCCAGCCAGGCCGAGGCGCTCACGCATCCGGTCGGTCACGGTGCCGACGGACTGGCCGGGCTCCACCAGGTCGGCGAACAGGCGGCGATCGAGATCCAGGCGAGCGATCAGGTCGTCGGCCCATTGCCGCGCAGCGACGTCGAACAACTGGGTGGTCGAGGCGTTGGTGACCTCGGCAACCCGCTCGCCCGTCAGCCAGAACGTGACCAGGTCCGGGATCAGCAGCAGCTGTCGGGCAGCGGTCAGCTGGGCGGTGCCACGGGCGGCTGCCAGTTGGTAGAGCGTGTTGATCGGCAGGACC
>DATFMD010000221.1:0-8230 GCA_035267125.1 Nitriliruptoraceae bacterium
GGAAGGGGTGGCGCTCGGGGACGCGGCCCCGGCCGCGGACGCCGCCGTGGCGTCCTCGATCATCCTGGTCACCTCGTCGGGGATGTCGACGATGACGTCGGAAGCCGCAGTGGCGTCGGATTCGGCGTCGGCATCCTCGGAAGCCGAGGCCGCGTCGCCCGCCGTCGGCGTGGCGGCGGTGACGGTGACGGCGTGCACCTGTGCAGTCGTCGACGGCGGTGCGCCGATGGCCACCACCCTGCTGGTTCCCCACTGGGTCAGGAGTTCGTCGACACCGGTGACCGACACGGTCGGTGCAGGCGTGTCCGACGACGCCGGTTCAGCCGACGTGGTCGCGGCCGGCGACGCCGACGACGCGTCCGGCTCGGTCGCGGTGGCCGTCGTGGGGTCCGCCGGGGTCGCCGCGTCGCCCCCGACGATCACCACCGGAGCCACGAGTTGGCTGGCAAGCGTGGCTGCCTCGTCGAATCGGGGACCGGACGACTCGTCCACGGTGACGACCACGGGAGCCTCGGCAACGGTCACGGCGAGGGTTGCCAGCGCCACGTCGTCGGAGGTCCCACCCAGATCGACGTGGGTGCCGGCCGCCAACGTGGCGGGCGTCATCGGCGCCCACCCACTGGCCGCCGCGCCTTCGGTCGCCGCCCCACCGTCATCGGAAGCGCCCGAGAGGATGCCGCCGGACGAGTCCGATCCGCTCAGTCGTCCAGCTCCCCACACGATGCCGACCGCGAGCACGACGAGGCCCACGACGAGTGCGACGCCACTGCTCGCGCGGCGTTGATTGCGACGCGCCATCAGGTCGACGTCGGTCCCGGGCCACCCGGCCCGTCGACCGCTTCAGCGTCACGATCTGAGTACCACTGCCACGCGATCCAGGCAACGCCCACGGCGACCAGGGGCAAGCGCAGCGCCGGCGGCGCGTACTTCCAGGCACGGCGGACCACCGGCACGGCGGCTATCAGGGCGGGGATGTCCATCGGTGGGCCTTGGGTTCAGCTCGAAGTGACAGGATATCCACCGGGTCGACGACCATCGGGGCACGAGGACGCGTCACCGGTGGAGTGGCAACGGCGGGTTGGAAGCGGTCACCGACCAGGTGCCGGTTCGCCTCCAGCGGCTCAGGCAGACGCGCGAGTCGTGCGTTGTGCCTTGAGCCAGTCCTTGTTCATCATCGCGATGAAGTCGATCGAGATGCCCTTGGGGCAGGCGGTCTCGCACTCGCCCATGTTGGTGCAGGATCCGAAGTGGTCCTCCATGACCTCGACCATGTTCCGGGTCCGCTCGTAGCGCTCCGACTGGCCCTGGGGCAGGACGTTGAGGTGGGCCAGCTTGGCGGAGGTGAACAACTGGGCCGCCCCGTTCGGACAGGCCGCCACGCAGGCCCCGCACCCGATGCACGCCGCGGCGTCCATGGCCAGGTCCGCGACCTCCTTCGGGATCGGGATCTCGTTGGCGTCGGGCGCCGCGCCGCTGTCGACGGAGATGAAGCCGCCCGCCTGCATGATCTCGTCCAGGGGCGAGCGATCGACGACCAGGTCCTTGATGATGGGGAATGCGGTCGCCCGCCACGGCTCGATGACGATTTCGTCGCCGTCGGCGAACTTGCGCATGTGGAGTTGGCACGTGGCCGTGCCGAGCTGCGGACCGTGGGGGATGCCGTTGATCACCACGCCACAGGTCCCACAGATCCCCTCGCGGCAGTCGTGGGAGAACTCGATGGGCTCGCCACCGTCATCGATGATGCGTTCGTTGACGATGTCGAGCATCTCGAGGAACGACGCGTCCTCGGCGATGTCGGTGGCCTCGTAGGTGACGAAGCGCCCGGGAGCGTCCGGGCCTTCCTGTCGCCAGACCTGCAGTGTGAGGTTCACTTGTAGCTCCTCTGGGTGAGCTTCACGTACTCGAATTCGAGCGGTTCCTTGTGCAACTCCTGGGGCGTGTTCTCGCCCTGCCATTCCCAGGCCGACGAGTAGGAGTACTCGTCGTCCTGGCGCTTCGCCTCGCCCTCGTCGGTCTGGGACTCCTCACGGAAGTGTCCACCGGCCGACTCGCGACGATCGAGAGCGTCGCGCACCATCAGTTCCCCCAACTCGAGGAAGTCGGCAACGCGACCCGCCTTCTCCAGCGACGAATTGAGCGTGTCGCCCGACCCGGGCACGCGCACGTCGGCCCAGAACTCCTCGCGGAGGGCGGGGATTTCCCCGAGCGCCTTCTGGAGCCCATCCTCGTTGCGCGACATGCCACAGTAGTTCCACATGATCTTGCCCAGTTCCCGGTGGAAGTGGTCCACCGTGCGGGAACCGTCGATGGCCAGCAACCGGTTGGTGCGCGCCACCACGTCGGCCTCGACGGCGTCGAAGGCCGGGTTGTCGAGGTCGACGACCGGTTCGTTGAGCTTGTCGGCCAGGAAGTCACCGATGGTGTATGGCAGGACGAAGTAGCCATCGGCCAGCCCCTGCATCAGCGCCGACGCACCGAGGCGGTTGGCACCGTGGTCGCTGAAGTTGGCCTCGCCGATCGCGTACAGGCCGTTGACGGTGGTCTGGAGGTGGTAGTCCACCCACAGCCCGCCCATCGTGTAGTGGGGCGCCGGGAAGATCCGCATCGGCACGACGTAGGGGTCCTCGCCGGTGATGCGCTCGTACATCTCGAAGAGGTTGCCGTAGCGGTCCTGCACCAGGTCCCGACCGAGTCGATCGATGGCATCGGCGAAGTCGAGGTAGACCCCGTTGCGCAGCGGACCGACACCGCGACCCTCGTCCACGACGATCTTGGCGTTGCGCGACGCGACGTCACGCGGGACCAGGTTGCCGAACGAGGGGTACTTGCGTTCGAGGAAGTAGTCGCGCTCGTCCTCGGGGATGTCGCGTGCCTGCCGATCGTCGCCGACCTTCGTCGGCACCCAGATGCGCCCGTCGTTGCGCAACGACTCGCTCATCAGCGTCAGCTTCGACTGGAACTCGTCGCTGGCGGGAATCGCGGTGGGGTGGATCTGGGTGAAGCACGGGTTGGCGAACATGGCGCCGCGGCGGTGGGCGCGCCAGGCCGCCGTCACGTTGCACGCCATCGCGTTGGTGGACAGGTAGAACACGTTGGAATAGCCGCCGGTTGCGAGCACCACGGCGTTGGCAGAGTGGCGTGACATCTGGCCGGTGACGAGGTCGCGACACACGATGCCCCGCGCACGACCGTCGACCATGACGACGTCCAGCATCTCCTTGTTCGTGTGCATGGCGACCGTGCCCATGCCGACCTGGCGTTCCAGGGCCTGGTAGGCACCCAACAGCAACTGTTGGCCGGTCTGCCCCCGGGCGTAGAACGTGCGGGACACCTGGGCGCCGCCGAAGGACCGGTTGTCGAGCATGCCGCCGTACTCGCGAGCGAACGGGACGCCCTGTGCGGTGGCCTGGTCGATGATGTCGTTGGAGACCTCGGCCAGGCGATAGACGTTGGCCTCGCGCGACCGGTAGTCGCCACCCTTCACGGTGTCGTAGAACAACCGGAAGATCGAGTCGCCGTCACCCTTGTAGTTCTTGGCGGCGTTGATGCCGCCCTGGGCAGCGATCGAGTGCGCCCGCCGCGGCGAGTCGTGGAACGTGAAGGCCTCGACCTCGTAGCCCAACTCGGCCAACGTGGCCGCGGCCGACCCGCCGGCAAGGCCGGTGCCGACGACGATGATCTTGAACTTGCGCTTGTTCGACGGATTGACCAGCTTCATGTCGAACTTGTGGTCCTCCCACATGGTCTGGATCGGACCGTCCGGGACCTTGTCGTCGAGGATGGGCGACGGGTGAGTCATTGCGTGTCCTTGCCGTTCACGGTGGGACTGGGCTGGGAACTGGGGCAGAACCGGATCGGGACTGGCCGACGACCGTGCTGTTGGGTCAACCGATGAGACCGGTGAGCGCGGCGATCGGGAAGGTCAGGTTGCCACCGATCACGATCACGGTGAACCCGATGGCGATCGGCCTGGCCGATGCCAGGAGGCGGCGGTTGGATGCCCCCATCGTCCGGAACAGGCTCCAGATCCCGTGGTAGATGTGCACCCCCAACGCCAGGTTCGCAAGCAGGTAGAAGGCGGCCACGGCCGGACGCGCCAGCGACGCCGCCATGTTGTCGTAGGTCGCGCCACGCACGAAGTCGGGGTTGACGGCCTCGACGCCCCAGGTGAGGTCGGCCAGGTGGTAGCCGATGAAGAGCAGCACGATCACGCCGGTCCAGCGCATCGTGCGCGCGGCGAAGTCGGCGGCGACGTAGTCGCGATTGGACTGGTAGCGCGTCGAGCGCGCCTTGCGGTTGTCGACGGTCAGCGACCAGGCGGCGTGCACGTGCACGACCAGCGCCCCGATCAACACCAGGCGCAGCAGCCACAGGGCCACGGTGTGCGGCAGGATCGGGTAGAGCAGGCCCTCGCGCAGCCACTCGCCGTACTGGTCGATCGACTCGGCCCCGAGGTAGACCTTCAGGTTGCCCACCATGTGGGCGAAGATGTAGCCCAGGCCGATGATGCCCGAGATCGCCATGGCATACTTCTTGCCCAGCGCGCTGCCGTAGAACTGGACGATCCAGGGCGTGCGCGACGGACGTGTGCTGGGCGCAGGATCCTGCACCCGGGGTGGGGCCGCACTCGACATGTTGCCTGCCTCCTGTGGGCGAACCGCCAGCCCGGTGAGGGCGCAGCGACAAGGTCTCGGCACCCGCGGCAATCCCGCGGGAGCCATGCCCGACTCTAGCAGCGTGTCGTGGTCGCGACCTGCGCCCAACCATCCCACGAGAGTGGCGCAGCGACGGGTGGATTTCCCGCCGGGCCACATCAAGGGGTCCCGATTGGTTGACTGGACGGTGGCGTTCCGACACCGACCGAATCGACCCCACCATGGAACTGCGCGAGGACATGTCACCGTTCGAAGGCGTCAACTACTTCTTCGGCAAGGCGGCACAGATCGACCGTCTGTCCGACGCCGCCGTCGCCGTGCTGTCGTCCACCTATCGCGAACTTCGTGTCCAGGTCCCCGTCCGACGTGACGACGGCTCACTGGACGTCCTGGTCGGGTACCGGGTCCAGCACAACGGCGCTCGCGGCCCCTACAAGGGCGGTGTGCGCTACCACCCCCATGCCGACCTCGACGAGGTCCGGGCCCTGGCCTCGCTGATGACCTGGAAGACCGCCCTGGTGGACGTCCCGTTCGGCGGTGCCAAGGGCGGCGTGCAGGTCGACCCCACCGACTACTCGGAGCCCGAGTTGGAGCGGTTGTCGCGGCGCTACTTCGGGCAGATCGCCCACATCATCGGGCCCAACCGAGACATCCCGGCGCCCGACATGAACACGAACGCGCAGGTGATGAGCTGGTTCATGGACGAGTACGGCCGACGCAGTGGTCACACCACCCAGGTCGTGACCGGCAAGCCGCTGGCACTGGGCGGATCCGAAGGCCGCGAGGCGGCCACCGGAAGGGGGGTCGTGGAGGTGATGCACCAGGCCGTCGAGGTGCTGGGGATGGGAGCGCCCGAGGACCTGAGCGTGGCGATCCAGGGGTTCGGCAACGTGGGCTCGTGGGCGGCCGTCCTGGCCGCGCAACAGGGCTACAGGGTGGTGGCCGTGTCCGACGTGCACGGCGCGATCCATGCACCGGGGGGACTCGACCTCCCCGCCGTCATGGCCCACCTGGCCGAGTCCGGTTCGGTGGTCGACGCGCCGGGCTCGGTCGCGCTGGATCCGGGCGGCCTGCTCACCATGGACGTCGACATCCTGATCCCGGCGGCGATCGGCGGTGTCATCGATCACCACAACGCCGACCAGGTCGTCGCCCGGCTGATCGTCGAGGCGGCCAACAACCCCGTGACCCCGGTCGCCGACGCCATGCTCACCGACCGCGGGGTCACGATCGTGCCCGACATCCTCGCCAACGCGGGCGGCGTGACGGTGTCCTACTACGAATGGGTGCAGAACAACCAGGAACTGCAGTGGGACGAGGACGAGGTCAACCGCCGGCTGGCACACAAGATGGGCCGAGCCTTCGACTCGACGTGGGCGTTCTTCCAGGCCGACAACGATGCCGCGTCGATGCGTGAGGCCGCCTTCGCATTGGCGGTGACCCGAGTCGTCGAGGCCGCCCAGTTGCGCGGCTACCTCTGAGCCTCGGTCGTGTGGTGCGGCTTGGTGACCCCTTGCTGCTCCCTTGGGAAGGTCCAGCGAGCTGTCCCTTCCCGCAGTCCGCTGCGCTTGAGGGTCACCAAGTCCGAACCACACTCCCTCGGAGCTGGGCGCTGCGGTTGAGGCACCCCAGTGCGACCACCTCTCCCTCGGAGCTGGAAGCTGCGCTTGAGGGTCACCAAGTCCGAACCACACTCCCTCGGAGCTGGAAGCTGCGCTTGAGGGTCACCAAGTCCGAACCACACTCCCTCGGAGCTGGAAGCTGCGGTTGAGGCACCCCAGTGCGACCACCTCTCCTCGGAGCTGGGTGGGTCAGGTGGTGAAGAGGCGGGACAGCAGGCCGGGCTGGCGGGGTTGCCAGCCGTCGGGGAGGTGGTCGGGCGAGACCTCGGCGAGCGTGGTCAGCACGTCGTCGCCGGTCGGGTTGACCAGCGCATGGTCTCCGACGACGACGGTCGGGACGGTCTCGTTGCCGTTGGCGACTGATCGGACGAAGGCGGCGTCGTCATCGTCGTCCCAGATGTTGCGCCGCTCGAAGGCCAACCCGGAACGCTCCAACGAGCGCAGCAGGCCGGCACAGAAGCCACAACCGGGGCGCCAGTAGACGGTCACGGGTGGGGCGGTCGGAGTTTCGGCATCCACGAGGTACCTCGATGCAGTGGGGATCGGGTGGAGGGGGGCGAGCACCCCGTCTGAAGTCACTGACGACGCAGGGTGCCCTGCGTCGTACAACCCCTCGCCGGAGGCAGATGTTCCGTCGCAGTCGTCGCGGACGGCCGGCGTGTCCGGGTCAGGCCGGCAGGAAGCCCATGGCGTCCTTGGCGCGAGCGAGCACCGGGCCACTGACGGCGCGTGCCTTCGCGGCGCCCACACCAAGCAGGCGATGCATCTCGGCGGGGTCGTCTGCCAGTTCGGCGTAGCGCGCCTGCATCGGTCGCAGCATCTCGACGATGGCCTCGCCAACGGCACCCTTGAAGGCTCCGTAGCCGGCATCGGCGTACTCGGCGACCAGGTCGTCGATGCTGCGACCGGTGGCTGCCGACATGACTTCCAGCAGGTTGGAGATGCCGGCCTTGGACGTCCGGTCGAAGGCGACCTCGCGCTCGGAATCGGTCTGGGCCGACTTGACCTTCTTCATGATGCGGTCGGGGTCGTCGAGCAGGTTGATCCGGCCCTTGTCGGACTCGGCGGAGGCCGACATCTTGCTGGTCGGGTCCTGCAGGTCCATCACGCGGGCTGCGGCCCGGGGGAAGATCGCCTTGGGCAGCACGAAGACCTCGCCGTAGCGGTGGTTGAACCTGCCGCCGATGTCGCGGGCGATCTCGACGTGGTGGCGCTGGTCCTCCCCGACCGGGACCTCGTCGGCGTCGTAGAGCAGGATGTCGGAGGTCTGCAGGATCGGATAGGTCAACAGCCCGGCCGTGACCTGTGCGTGCTTGCCCTCGACGCGGGCCGACTTCTCCCGATACTGGGGCATCTTCTGGAGTTCACCGACACCGGTCACGGCGCTGAACAGCCACGTCATCTCGGAGTGCACGTCACCGAGGTGGGACTGCACGAACAGCGTGGACCGGTCCGGGTCGACGCCCGCGGCCAGGAACTGCATCGCCATGTTCAGGGTCTGGTCGGCCAACCTCGCGGGGTCGTGGCCCATCGTGATGGCGTGCAGGTCCACGACGCAGTAGGTGACGTCGGCCGTGTCCTGCATGCGGACCCAGTTCACCAGGGCCCCGAGGTGGTTGCCGAGGTGGAGGTCGCCGGTCGGCTGCATGCCGGAGAACACGCGCGTCATGGATGGAGTCCTGGGTGGGAGGAGTCAGGCGGCGGCCGTCGTGCCGCAGCGCGAGCCATTGAACCATCTCGGCGCCCGTCCCGACGACCCGCACGCCACCCCGGGCAACCACCGCCCGTGGTCTCGCGCAGCAGCACGTTCTGACACCGGACCGCAGGTGCACCCCACGGCCACCGAGGAACCCCGTGGCCGCCGATCGGCCAGAGGGTGGCAGCGGGGCAGCCCTGACGCCAGCACCCGTTCGGCCGCGGACGCGAACGCCACTCCTGGGCCTCTTCGTG
>DATFMD010000222.1:0-6501 GCA_035267125.1 Nitriliruptoraceae bacterium
ACGACTATGACCGCGCCATGGTCGACGACGGCCGCCAGGTGTTGACGGTCGACGTCACCTACGCCTACGGGCAACTGCCCGGCTGACGCCCCCCCCCCGCACCTCCAGTCGGTTGGGGGCCAGCGTTCTCCCACGCGGACACCAGCCGACAACCAACCTGTCTGCCGCCCACAACCCCCAGCGACCGGAGCACATGATGTCGGACCAGGACCGCCTGGAACGCAACAAGGCCACGGCCGTGGCCTTCTACGACCTGATGTTCAACGACTGCCGCCCCGCCGAGGCGATCGACCGCTACGTCGGCGACTCCTACATCCAGCACAACCCCGACGTCGCGGATGGCAAACAGGCGTTCATCGACTACTTCGAACGCATGGCGGCCGAGTACCCGGGCAAGCACGTGGACTTCGTCCGGGTCATGGCCGACGGCGACCACGTCGTGCTTCACTGCCACCAGACGTGGCCGGGCGACCTGGAGTATGCCGGCATCGACATCTTCCGGTTCGACGACGACGGCCGGATCGTCGAGCACTGGGACGTCCTGCAACCCATCCCGGACGAGGCCGCCCACGACAACGGCATGTTCTGACAAGCCCTCGGGAGTTGGTCCCACGGCCGACGACCGACGACCCACGGCCCACGACCCACGACTGACGACCGACGGCCCACGACCCACGACCGACGACCAACGACGGGCGCCGGGCGCATGACGACCGCACCATGCCCATCTGCCCACCACGACGGGACACCCGATGGATGACGACACCCAGCGGCAGATCGCCGACAACCGAGCCCACTGGGACCACGTCGCACCGATCCACGCGGCATCGTCGATGTACGACGTCGAACGGTTCGTGCACGACCCCACCGCCATCTCGACGGTGGTGGCGTTCGATCGCCAATGGCTCGGTCCCCTGTCGGGCAGCGCGGTCCACCTCCAGTGCCACATCGGCACGGACACGATCTCGCTGGCCCGATCGGGCGCCGCACCCGTCGTCGGCGTGGACATCTCGTCGGCATCCATCGACCGGGCGCGCGACCTCGCCGCCCGCGCCGGCGCCGAGGTGGAGTTCGTCGTCAGCGACGTCCACGACGCACCGGCGGCAGTGGGCGGTCAACGCTTCGACCTGGTCTACACCGGGGTCGGGGCGCTGTGCTGGCTGCCGAGCATCACGACCTGGGCCGACGTCGTCGACCAGTTGCTGGCACCGGGCGGCAGTGTGTTCGTGCGCGACGTGCACCCCGTGCTGATGGCACTCGACGACGAGCGCGACGACGACCTGCTGTCGTTGGTGCACCCCTACTTCGAGACGGCCGAGGCCACGACATGGCAGATCGACGAGACCTACACCGACGTCGCCGAGGGCCACGTGGTGGAGGCGATGCCGACCCACGAGTGGAGTCACGGGATCGGTGAGGTGGTCACCGCCCTGCTCGAACGTGGGTTGGTGATCTCACACCTGCAGGAACACACGTGGACGGACTGGCAGCCCTGGGACGCGTTCGAGGTGGTCGCGGATGGCTTCTGGGCGTTGCCGCAACCCCAGCGATCGCGGGCGCCGATGATGTTCTCGCTCAAGGCGGACAAGCCTGGCGGGGTCGCCTGACATGGAGGACCCAGGGCCAACCGACGGAGTCGCCGATCCTGCGGGCCACGCCGTCGCGGCCGCTGCCACTGCGGCCCTGTCGGCAGTGGGCGACCCCGACGATGCCAGCGCCATGGCCGCCTACATGAAGTCGGCCATCCCCTTCCATGGGGTCAAGAAGCCCGCACGCACGAAGATCCTGCGCCAGTTGGCCACGGACCATCCGGTGGACGACCGGCAGACCTACGAGACCACGGCGTCGGCGCTGTGGGCATGCGACCATCGTGAGGAGAAGTACCTGGCGATCTCCTGGGCGCGACGCTGGAAGGCGTTCGTGGACGTGGACTCCCTCGAGCTCTACGAGCGCTTCATCGTCGAGGGGGCATGGTGGGACTTCGTCGACGAGACCGCGTCACACCTGGTGGGCAGGGTCCTGCTGGACCACCGCGACGTCGTGCGCCCGATCATGGAGGCATGGGTCGACGACCCGGACCTGTGGCGCCGCCGAACCGCGATCATCTGCCAGTTGGCCCACAAGGAGGCAACCGACCGCGACATGCTGTTCGACTTCTGCCTGCGACGTGCCCACGAGGACGAGTTCTTCATCCGCAAGGCCATCGGCTGGGCGCTGCGCCAGTACGCCCGCGTCGAGCCGGGCATCGTGAGGTCCTTCGTGCTCGACCACCGCGACGCGTGGTCCGGGCTGTCGTTTCGCGAGGCCACCAAGCACCTGGACGTGTGAACGGCGCCGAGGTGGCGGTGGGGATGGGTGGCGGTCTGGTGGGTGGGGTCAGCCGGCCTTGCACCAGTGGGTCCGCAGGATGCGGGATCCGGACGTTGTGTCCCTCCCACCTCCGTCCGCCACCACCCCGGTGCACCAGGGGCGTTAGGGTGACCAGTCTCCCCAGTCCGCCCACCAGGAGTGCCCACCATGGCCGGCCGCCGCAGCCTGTTGTCCCCACCCGAACTCGATGACTACATCCGGGCACACACCCGCCCACCCACCGACATCGAGGTGGACCAGCACGCTGCCACCGACGAACTGGGCGGCGTTTCGTCGATGCGCATCGACCACGAGCAGATGGTGCTCATGACGATGCTGACCCAACTCGTCGGACCCCACCTGGCGGTCGAGGTCGGCACGTTCACCGGCGCCTCGGCGATGGCGATCGCCCGCGGGTTGCCCGACGACGGTCGCCTGGTGTGCTTCGACGTCTCGCGGGACTGGACATCGATCGCCCGACGATTCTGGGAAGATGCGGGACTGGCCGATCGAATCGAGGTTCGCATCGGACCGGCGGCAGAGGGCCTGGCTGCGCTGCCCGACGAACCCGCCATCGGCCTGGCGTTCATCGATGCCGACAAGGTGGGCTACATCGACTACCACGAGCAGATCGTGCCCCGCCTGGTGCCCGGTGGCCTGCTGCTTGTGGACAACGTGCTGTGGTCCGGGGACGTCGTCGACGACTCGATCGACGACGAGTCCACCCGCGCGATCCGGGCCTACAACGACCATGCCACGGCCGACGATCGCGTGGAAGGCGTGATCCTGCCGGTCGGTGACGGCGTGTTCATGCTGCGTCGTCGCTGAGGTCGGCCCTCGTCGCCACGTCCGTCGCGGCGGCGGAGCACGACGGCGACGATGAGGACCGGGCAGGCGACCAGCGGCACGTACAGGGCGGCCCCGACCAGGCCACGCCACAACGGGATGTCGGTGGTCACCACCACCCACATCGCGGCGGCGGCGGGAAGGCCGGCCACGATCGCCAGCACGGTTCGCAGGTGCCATCCCGCCACCACCAGGCTGGCCAGGAGCAGCGCTGTCGCTCCCGCCGCCATCGCCGCCGGACCACTGTCCGGCGCCGCACCCAGCAACGCGACGATGGCCACGATCGGCAGCGCCGTGACCACACGCCAGTGCAGGGCCAACTCCTCCAGCCCACGGACACCCAGGGCGACCCCGCCGAACACGATCGTGGGAACGACGAACGTTCCGGCCCCGACGCCCAGCAGGATCGTCGACGCCACGGCGACGCCACGCAGCACGCCGGCACCGCGCCAGGCTCGGTCGCCGGCAACGATTGCCAGGCCGGCCATCGCGCCGATCAGCGCCGATGCCCCGACGATGAAGAGCGTCCCGGTCCACGTGAACTCCGGGACAGCGGTGACCAGGCGCATCCACAGCCGAGCCACGATCCCCCACCCGGCACCCGCAACCAGTCCTGACCCAATTCCTCGCACGAT
The DNA here is from genome assembly GCA_035267125.1 of Nitriliruptoraceae bacterium. GTDB lineage: Bacteria > Actinomycetota > Nitriliruptoria > Nitriliruptorales > Nitriliruptoraceae > Salsipaludibacter. Next base: position 3,831 of record DATFMD010000222.1, read on the forward strand.
CGCCACGATCGCCTCCTTCCCCCCTACTCCACAGACGGTCGAGACGACTGGGAGGGTGACAGGATGGTGGGAAGGGGCGGTGGCCGGATGGCCACTGGGACATGGAGGACGCGGGTCGCGGCAGTACCCTCGACGTCGGACCCAGTGCCTGTCGCGGTCGTGTCGCGGCGCGTTCCTCCATTCGCCCCCACTGCTGCAGCCGGCACCGCCCGGCCGCGGTCGCTGGCCGCGGCGGTCGAGCTCGGACTGGCCTGGATCACGAACCCCCGATCGGACGCGCGGAGTGACGCACGCACAGCCCCCTGCCATCAGGTTCCTGGTGGTGCGCAACCGTGCCCTCGTAGCCGTCGACACACCGGCATCGGGTCGGCGGGGCGGGTCGGACGACCTCCACGGTCACCACCCCATGTTCGACGCGCTCCTCGACGCCGGCCTGACCGTCATCGATTCCACCGCCGATGACGACCTCGTCCGCACCGTGGGCCTGACCTGGACCCTTGACGACGACATCCTGTCGCTTGGTGCGGCGGCACCTCCCAGGTTGGCGGGCGCACGTGACACCAGCCCACCCCGTCCACTGCTGCGGCTGAGGCGTGACCAAGTGGACGGTGACTGGCTCGCGGCTGCTTCCACGACCCCACCGGTCGTGGTGGCGGCAGTCGACCTGGGGCTGCAGCGGGGCGACTCCAACCGCGTCGTCCTGCACCGCATGGAGCAGGCCATCCGTCGTGGCGACCTCATCGGTGCTCGCGTCGACCTCCAGATGCATGACGACCTCGCGGGCGCGTTGCCGAATCGACGAACCCCTTCGACTGCCACGGCCGCCGGAGCGACGACCGCGCGCACACAGGGAGGCACCACACGGCACGCAGCGGATGCCGCGGCCGCCATCGGGCTGGGAGGGGCGACCGTCGGGACGGCCGCGCCGGGCGCCGCAACGTCGCCGCGCAGTCGCCTTGCCTCCGTGGGCGCCGGGCGCCTGGCCACGCTCGGCGTCGCCTCACTGGTGGTCGTGGCGATGGTCGGCCAGGCCATCGCGGGCGAGGATCCCACGATCACCCCGCCGCGGCCGCTGGCCACTGCGGCGCCAACGGCACCCGACGCCACGGAGACCCCTGTCGTGGACGTCACCGAGGAACCGTCCCCGTTCCCCACGTATCCGGCAGAACCGGCATCGTGGGTCGTGGCGGGGCCCGACGGTGCACCCATGCGCACGCAGGCCGACGGAGAGGTCACGGAAACGGCGGCGGCCGGATTGACCTGGCCCATCATCGACGAGGTCGACGGTGGCTACATCGTCACGACCCACTGTGGTCGGGACGGGTGGGTCGACGCGGACGACGTGGTCCGGCCCGAGGTCGGTCGCGGCGATGGGATGGCCGGAGCCGTGATCGCGCTCGACGCGGGGCATGGCGGCATCGATGCCGGCGCAGTCGGCACGAACGGGCTGACCGAGTCCGAACTGAACCTGTCCGTGGTCGAACGATTGCAGGCGATGCTGGAACGGGGCAACACGATCGACCCCGACTCCGGTGCGGTCACCGAGGGCAGGGACGTCCCCCCCGTGGCCGCCGTCGTCATGACGCGCGACGAACAGGACGCCAAGCAGGGCGATCAGCGGACCTCGCTGGTGTTTCGCGGCGACCTGGCCACCGGGGCCGACGCGGATGCAATGCTGTCGGTCCACCACAACTCGGGTGGGGTCCGCACGTTCGACGAACCTGCGACCGAGGTCTACTACTCGGTCGACGACGACGCCTCACCGCGCCTGGCCGGACTCGTGCTCGAGGAGTTGCGCCGGTCCCTGGCACCGCTGGAAACCGTCTGGGGCGGCAACACGACCGACGGCGCAATCGGCCGCCGCGGCTCGGACGGCGATGACTACTACACGGTGCTGGAGCAGACCAGGGGACCTGCCGTCATCTCGGAGGCGCTGTACCTGTCGGGTCCCCGCGGCGCCGAACTTGCGGCGACCGACGAGTTCCAACAGGCCGAGGCCGAGGCGCTGTACCGGGCCCTGGTGCGCTTCCTCGCGACCGAGGACGTGGCCGAGGAAGAGGTGGACAATCCCACGATCCACGACATCGGCGGGAGCGGGGCCTACGACTACTCGAGTTGCAGCCTCGCGGTCGAGGACGACGCCTGATCCACCAGCCGGGCCGGCATGAGCGTGGCCCGACGCAAATCCCGTGTCACTGGGGAATTCGCGTCGGGCCGAATGCCCGGGGCGAGGGCCGGGTGACCCTCGTCGCTCACGCGTGCGCAGGGATCCTGGACAGCATCGCGACGAGTTCACGGTTGAAGGCGGGCAGGTCGTCGGGATTGCGGCTGGTCACGAGATTGTCGTCCACCACCACTTCGTCGTCGACCCAGTCCGCGCCGGCGTTGCGCAGGTCGGTCTGCAGGCTGGGCCACGACGTCATGCGGCGGCCCGAGACTGCGTCGGCCTCGACCAACGTCCACGGTGCATGGCAGATCGCAGCCACGGGCTTGCGGCTGTCCATGAACGACGAGATGAACGCGACCGCGTCCGTGTCCATGCGCAGCGCGTCCGGATTCGCGACCCCGCCGGGCAGGACGAGCGCGTCGTAGCTGGACGCATCTGCGTCGGCGACGGTCTCGTCGACCTCGAACGTGTCGGCCTTGTCGAGGTGGTTGAAGGCCTGGACGG
>DATFMD010000223.1:0-4871 GCA_035267125.1 Nitriliruptoraceae bacterium
CCCGACCGAACCCGGTGAGCACGACCTCGGCACCCTGTTCCTGGGCCAACCGTGCTGCCGTGAACGCGATGGAGCGGGGATCGAGCACCCCGGTGATGAGCAGTTTCTTGCCGTCGAGGATCATTGTCGTCTCCGAGGTGGATGGGTGGGATGGGCGGGTTGGTCGGGATCGGACTGGCCGCTGTGGGAGGGTGGGCCGACCACGACGGCCATCGCGACGCCACCATCATGCGACATCGACACGGACAGCGTGGATGGCTGCCCGGCCACCCACAGGCGCGGCGCCCCGTCGGCGTCCGAGCGCACCTCGGTGTCGTGGAACGGCAGACGCAGGTTCCCCAACGCCTTGCGGGTGGCCTCCTTGGCGGCAAACCTGGCTGCGAGACGGTCGACCTCGACCGATGAGCCCACCGCGACGCCGCCGCGCACGGCGTCGTCCAGTTCGCGAGCGGTGAACAGGCGCGCCCGCATGCCCGACCGCCGCCGCAGGACGCGCTCGAAGCGGGCGACGTCGACCACGTCGCATCCCACCCGCATCATGCCTGGTCCCGGGGGCCCTCGTCCCGGGACCCCTCGACGCCACCGACCGGCGCGAACGTGTCGGCCATCTCGACGCCGGCCAGTTCGGCGAGCGTCTCCTGCAGGGCACGGTTGAAGTGGCGACGTGAGGCCGGCGACTGGCTCGGCGGGTCCATCGCCGGGCCGAACCGGATGACCACCTTGCCCCCGGTCACCCGCGGGCGTGAGTTCGTCGGCCACACGTCGTAGGTTCCGGCCACGGCGGCAGGGACGACGGGCACCTGTGCAGCAGCCGCCACCCGCGACACGCCCGAACGCAGCAGGTGCACGCGACCGTCACGCGACCGGGACCCTTCCGGATACACCACGACCGCATGCCCCTGGTCCAGCAGGAGTCGAACGGCGGCCAGCGCCTGGGTGTCACCCTGGCCGCGCTTGACCCGCACCATCCCCATGCGTGGCAGCCACCGCCCGAGCACCGGCCAGTTCGCCAACCGCTCGTCGCCCAGGAAGTACACCGGGCGCTGCAGGGCGGCGCCCAGGGCCATGGAGTCGGCGTGCGAGCAGTGGGTCGAGGCGATCAGCACCGGACCATGCTGGGGAACGAGGTGCTCGTCCCGGACCTGCAGCCGCAACCAGCCTCGCATGATCGGGCGAACGACCGCGCGGGCCAGCCCTCGGGCTGACGGGACGTCGACATCGACACTGTCGGCGATCTCGCTGGCCTCGACGGCACGTCGTCGATCGTCCATCGGTGATGTCCTGAACGCCAGGCGTCTACTGGGGCAGGTTGTCGTGGACGTGGCCCAGTTCGCGTCCACCCCGCAGTGAGCCGAGCAGGGTCACCAGTGCACGCCGGGTGTCTGCGGGGTCGATGATCTCGTCCACCGATCCGCGGCGTGCAGCCAGGTCGACCTGCATGGCCTCGCTTCGGTACGAGTCAATCAGATCATCACGTCGGCCGGGGTCAGCCTGGATCTGCTTGCGGAAGATCACGTCGGCCGCGCCTTCCGCACCCATGACGGCGAGTTCGGCGTTCGGCCATGCCAGGACCGCATCGGCACCGATCGATCGCGAGTTCATGACGATGTAGGCGCCACCGAAGGCCTTGCGCATGACGACGGTCACCCGCGGCACCGTGGCCGAGGTGAAGGCATGCAGCAACTTGGCACCCTTGCGGATCACGCCGTTGTACTCCTGGGACGATCCGGGCAGGAAGCCGGGGACGTCCACGAGCACGACCAGCGGGATCCCGAACGCATCGCAGAAGCGCACGAAGCGGGCACCCTTCTCGGACGCGGTGAGGTCGAGCACGCCGGCCAACCACTTGGCCTGGTTGGCCACGACCCCGACGGTCTCGCCGTCGATGCGGGCGAATCCGATCACCAGGTTCTGTGCCCAGTGCTCCTGCACCTCGAGGAAGTCACCGGCGTCGACGAGGCCGTTGATCACCTCGCGGACGTCGTAGGGTTGGCGGCCGTCGCTGGGCACGATCTCTGTGAGGTCGACCTCGGGCGGCGGCACGGGCGTGCGACTTGGTGGGCGCTGCGATGCCGACGGTGGCAGGAAGTCCAGCAGTCGGCGGGCCAGTTCGAAGGCTTCGTCGTCGTCCTGGACCAGGAAGTGCGCCACGCCGGAACTGCGTCCGTGCACCTCCGGACCGCCCAGGCCGCGCGAGTCGATCTCCTCGCCGGTCACCGACTTCACCACGCGTGGGCCAGTCAGGAACATGTAGGCCTCGTCGCTCATGACGACGAAGTCCATCAGGGCGGGCGAGTAGACGGCACCACCCGCGCACGGCCCGAGGATCAGGGCGAGTTGGGGCACCCGTCCCGACGCCGCCACGTTGCCGCTGAACACCGATCCGTACCCGTCGAGCGCCGCGACCCCCTCCTGGATGCGGGCACCGCCGGAATCATTGATGCCGACCACGGGTACGCCGCCCTTGATCGCCTTGTCGATCGCACGGGCAATCTTGTCGGCGTGGGCCTCGCCCAGCGAACCACCGAGCACCTTGCGGTCCTGGGCGTAGACGTTGACCGGTTGCCCACCGATGCGACCCGTGCCGGCCACGACCCCGTCGCTGTCGGGGCGCCGGCGCTCGAGGCCGAACGACGACGCGCGATGGCGTCGGCGTGAACCCAGTTCCACGAACGACCCCGTGTCGAGCAACCGTTCCAGCCGAGCACGAGCACCGTCACCGGCCTTCAGCGCAGCTGGATCCAGCGCCGGGACGTCTGCCGCGGGAACGTCGGACACGTTGTCTGCCTATCGCGTGAAGATCAGGCTGGCGTTCTGGCCACCGAACCCGAAGGAGTTGCTCATGACGGCTGCCAGCTCGGCATCGCGAGGAGTGCCGATCACGATGTCGGCGTCGATGACGGGATCGACCTCGACCGTGTTGGCAGTCGCCGGGATCGTGTTGGTGGCCAGGGCCTGCAGGGAGAAGACGGCCTCGACGGCACCTGCGGCCCCGAGCAGGTGCCCGGTCACGCCCTTGGTGGAGGCGATCGCCGGGCGGTGGGCGCCGAACACCACGCCGACCGCGAGCGCCTCGGTCTTGTCGTTGAGCGGCGTCGAGGTGCCATGGGCGTTGATGTGGTCGATCGTGTCCGGCGTCATGCCGGCATCGTCCAGCGCTCGCTGCATGGCCAGGATGGCACCCCCGCCGTCCTCGGGCGGCGCCGTCATGTGGTGGGCATCGGCGGAGGCGCCGGCACCGGCGACCCGACCGTGGACGGTGGCCCCACGTGCCGCCGCGTGCTCCTCGGACTCGAGGATGACCACGGCCGATCCCTCGCCCATGACGAAGCCGTCGCGGTCGACGTCGAAGGGACGCGACGCCGAGGAGGGATCGTCGTTCTTGGTCAGGGCGCCCATCTGGGCGAATGCGGACACGGACAGCCCGGTGATCCCGGCCTCGACACCACCGGCCATGACGACGTCGGCCTGGCCGGACCGGATCAGGTCACGAGCGATGTGGATGGCTGAAGCCCCGGCTGCGCATGCCGTGTTCACGGTCATGTTCGGGCCGCGTGCGCCCGAGCGCATCGACACGACCCCGGCAGCGGTGTTGGACAACATCTTGGGGATGAACATCGGGCTGACCCGTCCGGGTCCGCGATCGAGGTAGTTGGGGTACTCGGAGGCCCAGGTTTCGGCACCGCCGATTCCAGACCCGATCAACACCCCGACACGGTCGCGTTCGACGCCGGCAACCAGGCCGTCGCCAAAGCCCGGTCCGTCGACCAGGCCGGCGTCGAACAGGGCATCGGCAGCGGCCGCCAGCGCCAGGTGGGTGTAGCGATCCATCCGACGGCTCGTCCCGCGGCCGAACTCGGCGTCGGGGTCGAAGTCGGGCACGCGGCATGCCAACGTGACCGGGGTGCCGGCCTCGACGAGGCGTTCGTCCACGGCGGCAGCCGACACCGCGGCCAGCACGCCCTTCCAGGCGTCCTCGACTCCTCGTCCGGCGGGGCTGATGATGCCGCGACCGGTGATGACGACGTCACGCATTGCTCACCTTGCTGTCTCGCTGGCGGGTGGGGTCGTGCCCGGTCAGGACTTCGCAGCAGCCTTGTCGACGGCGTCGCCGACGGTCTTGACGTCCTCGAGTTCCTCGTCCTCGAGCTTGACGCCCGTGCGCTCCTCGACGGCCAGCGTCAGGTCGACGACGTCGAGCGAGTCCATGCCGAGGTCCTCGAACGTGGCGTCACGCGAGATCTCGTCTTCGGGGATGTCGAAGTCCTCGGTGAGGATGGCGACGAAGGTGTCCATGATTTCCTGGCTCATGTGTGGTGCTCCTTGTTGGTTCGGGTTGATGGGGTGCAGGTCGGTGGTGCGCGGTCCGGATCGGTTCCTGCCGGACCATGCGGGGTGGTGGTCGGGGTCGGCGGTCGTGATCGTGTCCCATGATGGCATGTCGTCACGGTGACCGCGGGATGTGGACACGATCAGATGGCCGCTCCCCCGTCGACGGGCAGGACGGCGCCGGTGATGGCACTGGCCTGGGGGGAGGCGAGGAAGGCGACGGCGGCTGCGACCTCGTCCGTGGTGACGGCGCGGCCGGTCGGCGCCAGGTCGCGCAGCGCGGACTGGGCCTGGTCACCGAGCTCGGCAGTCATGGCGGTCTCGACGTAGCCCGGGGCGACGGCGTTGACCGTGACCCCCTTGCGGGCGACCTCACGCGCCGTCGACTTGGTGAAGCCGATCAACCCGGCCTTGGCAGCGCCGTAGAGGCTCTGGCCGGCGTTTCCCCGCAAGGCCACGATCGAGGAGATGTTGACGATGCGCCCATAACGAGCACGCATCATCGGCCGCACGGCGGCCTTGGTGGCCAGCATCGACCCTCG
>DATFMD010000224.1:0-20477 GCA_035267125.1 Nitriliruptoraceae bacterium
CGCCGCGCGCGGCTTCGAGGACCAACTCGACAAGGAACTGGGCCGTCTCGGTGCCGCGGTGGTCGCCACGCACGGGCGCCTGCGAATCGCCGAGGGACCTGCCGTCCATGCCGCCTGGTCGGCGAACACGTGGTGGGATGCCGAGCACATCCCAGTGAGGTCGATCGGCCACGCGGCCACGGAGTTGCGTGACCGGCAGCGCAACTGGGCGCTGTACGCGCCGACCCACCGAGGTCGTGCCGAACTGGTTGCCGACAAGTTGCCCCATGTCGCCGCGAAGCCCCTGGCACTGGGCGAGGTCGCACCGGACGCACCGCTGGGATCGTGGACGCTGCTGGAGCGCGACCTCGTCCTGGCCGCCGCGCGGTGCTCGAACCCGTTCCCCAACGGCGAACCCGCGTTCGTCGAGGACCGATCGGGCCCGCCGAGTCGCGCCTACCTCAAACTCTGGGAGGTCTTCGCTCGGCTGCGGCGCCAGCCCGGCCCTGACGACCGCTGCCTCGACCTGGGCGCAGCCCCGGGTGGCTGGACGTGGCTGCTGGCCCGCAGCGGTGCGGATGTGCTCGCCGTCGACAAGGCCCCGCTCGCCGCCGACGTGGCGGCACTGCGCAACGTGGCCTGGCAGGAGGGATCGGCGTTCGCGCTCGAGCCCGAGGACGTCGGACCGGTCGACTGGTGGTGCAGCGACATCATCGCCTACCCCGACCGGCTGCTCGACCTCGTGACGACCTGGCTGCAATCGGGAAGCGTTCGCAACCTCGTCTGCACCATCAAGTTCCAGGGCACCACGGATCATGACGTGGCCGCCGAATTCGCTGCCCTGCCCAACGCCCGTGTCTTCCACCTCGACCAGAACAAGCACGAACTGACCTGTGTCGTCCAGGACGCTGATCGGCGTCGTGGCTGAACCTGGGCAGGCTGAACCTGGGGCCAGGCTGAACCTGAAGCAGGCTGAACTGGGCCGAGGCAATCCGGCCCGCACACAGGTCGCGATCAGGCATGATGGGTCCAGTGCACCTCCACCGGATGAACCCTTCGCAGCCGCGAGCGGCGGAGATTGCGCGGACAGGGAAGTCCCATGGCCGACCGGACCGTCACCCACGTCGCTCGCGACGAACACGGCAACGTGACCGACATCGGCCAGCCCGGGGCCGACTGGTCGCCACGCAGCGTCGCTGCCGTCATCTCCGACATCGAGGCCGGCACCCACAGATACTTCGTCGTCGGCCCGGGCGGGGCAGGACCACGCATCCACGTCGTGCACGACCACGGCGGCTACCTGCGGTCGGGTCCCGACGACGTCGCCGGCAACAACCTCGACAACCTGCCACTGCTGTTCGGAGGTCAACCTCCAGCCACCTGCCCCATCGGTTGGCAACCAAGCGTGCTGGCGCCGGTGTTCCACGGCGTGCGCGACCTCACCCCCGACGTCGACGACGCGCCGGGCCACGTCCGAGTGTTCTTCCCGAGCCTCGACGGAGCCGTGCACACCGCACCGATCCTCGAAGGGTGCGGTCGCTACCCGCTGGTCCTGTTCGCGCACGGCAACTGCGCCGAGGACGACCACCACCTCAAGTGGTTCGAACTGCCGGCCCAACTCGCCCGCAGCGGGTACGTGGTCGCCGTCCCACGATTGCCCTCCATCGCCGGTGGCCTGGGGCCGTGGGCCGACGACCACCCTGACCTGGACCTGCTGGCTGACACCATGGCCTGGATGCGCCGGGACTGGGAACACGCCGAACTCCTGATGCCGGAGCCCTCGACCGGAATCCTCGGCCACTCCTGGGGTGCCCTGCTGGCGGGGCGGTTCGCAACCGAACACGCGGTTGCGGCGTATGCGTCCCTGAGCGGTGTGTGGAGTGAATGGCCGCCGGTGCCCCCGACACCCCTCCCCGCGCTGCAGATGCCGAAGCTGTTCACCTGGGGCACTGGCTTCGGTGACCTGTTCGCCGCACTGGGCCAGGGACAGTGGGACTCGATGGTGGGCAACCGGCACCGTGCGGCATTCGCCGACGCCGGCCACTGGGACTACGTGCCCGAAGGCCGCAGTGACTGTGAGGAACTGCGTGGCGACTGCACACTCGTGCCGAGCCTGACGATGGACCTGGTGGCATGCCACTTCGCCAAGTACCTGCCACCGGCGTCCTGGACAGATTTCGACTTCGGGATCCCGGAAAGCCTGGTCCCGCCGCCGTTGTCGCTGACCGCAGACCAGCAGTTCTTCGCCGGCGGCCACCTGACCGGGTTCCCGCAGCTCGACGGCCAGGACGGCGACGACTGTGAGGTTGAGTTGGCGTGGGACACGTCGCTCGGCAGCGGCATCCTGACCATGCCGTGAGCGCAAGTCGGATCAGGGGGCGTGGTGCGACGTCCACTGTTGGCCGTCCCAGTATCGGCGGCCTTGGCCGTCCGGTGCGGGATACCACCCTGGTGGCCCCGGTCAGTCTGGAGCACTGCCCCGGCGCCCTGGTGGACCTGGGCTGGGCCGGGCGTGTGCATCGGTGCGGAAACGGGCGGTGGCGGCGGACTGCTGTGCGCTGGGCTTGGACGATCGCCCTCATGGAACGGTTGCAACTCGGCCATGCGTGAACCTCCCCCGCTGTCGGGTCACCATGGTCCAAGCCAGGCGTGAGGGGGCGGTCCACCCCGGTTTCGCAGGCAGGGCCATCTGGAGCCCACGTGACGCATCGTCTCCACCGTCCCGTCAGCCGCTGCTGACGCGCACGACCACGATCGGTCCCTCCGAGGACGAAACCATCGTCGCAACCTGGCCACACTCGGCCAACTCGACACTAGATTCACCGATGGTCTGAACCGCCCCCGCGCCCGAACCTCCGCCGTCCCATGAGCCTGGAGCACGCATGCCACTTCGCCGCAGTCACCTCGCCCTGGTGGTCTTGACACTGGTCGCACTGGCGCTGCCACCAACCATGGCAGTCGCACAGGAAACCGCCGACGGCCAGGCCTCCGTGATCTTCATCGTCGACACGTCCGGATCGATGGGCGGCACGCCACTGGCCCAGGCCAAGGCTGCACTGACCACCTCGATTGCTGCGTTGCCGGCGTCCCAGCCGATCGGCCTGCGGTCCTACGCCGGCGTGTGCAGCAACGGCGGCATCCTGCAGGTGGCTGTTGGCACCGGCAATCGCGCCGACCTCGAGACCGCGGTCGCCGGATTGTCCGCCGGCGGGGGAACCCCCACGCCCAACGCACTCGTTGCCGGCGTCAACGACCTCCCCGAGGATCCGGATGGACGCGTCGTCGTGCTGATCTCCGACGGCGCCTCGTCGTGCGGCGATCCCTGTCCGGTCGCTGCGTCGCTGTATGCCCAGGCCGACGTCGAGTTCAAGGTCCACACCGTCGGCTTCCGCGCACCCGGCAGCGCCGCCGCGGAACTGCAGTGCATCGCCGAGGCAACGGGTGGCGACTACTTCCCGGCCGAGGACGCGGATGAACTGGCCGACGCGATCGGCAACGTCCTGGACGGCAACCTGCCGACCTACGACGAGGTCCAGCAGAAGTCGACGCACAATTCCTACCTGCGCAAGGAGTCGCTGCAGGACCAATTGGTGTTCCACCGCATTCGTTCGCTCGAACTGGACATCCACACCAACAGCGCGCCATCCCGGAACTGGCGCGTGCTCCACGACGCCTACCCGACGGACGACTACTCGACGTGCACCCTGTTGACAGACTGCCTCGACGAACTGGCAGCATTCCACGAGGCCCAACCCGACCACGAAGTGGTGACCGTGTTCGTTGACCTCAAGGACGACTGGGACGCCGAGCATCGACCTGCTGACTTCGACGCGCTGCTGACGGATGCACGTTTCGGTGGCGATGACATGGTGGTCTCGCCGGGTGACCTCATGGCTGCTTGCCCCCAAGCGAGCACCCTCGTCGAGGCAGTCACGCTGGAAGTCGGCGGAGAGCAGGTCTGCGATTGGCCCAGCCTCGATGCTCTGCGCGGCAGATTCCTGTTCGTGTTGACAGACGAAGAGGCACGTCAGGAGGAGTACGTGGCCGACGGTGGATCGTTGGCGTTCCGCGCGCCGGCTGTCGACGCGTACCCCCGTGACGGAATCGACGACTCCGATGTCGTCTTCCTCAACCACGGTGGCTTCGACGCCGACGTGGCTGCCGACGTTCGCGCGGCCGGGCTGGTCGTGCGCAACTACGGCCTCAACGACCGCGACGACTACGACGCCGCCCGCGATGCCGGCGTCCACCACCTCGCCACCGACAAGGCGAGCTTCGTCAAGGACCCATGGACGGCCACGCACAACACCCGTGGATGGCCGTTCCTCGTGACCGATCCCGTCGCCTGGCCCGACGCCGGGAAGTACGAGGAACCGGGGCGGGCGATCACGGTGCGTGCCCAGGCCGACAAGGACCTGTGGAAGGGCGCGCCGGACAACTTCCACTTCGCCCACACGACCAGCGACGGGGTTGGGGCCGACGACTGGTCCGTCTGGGTTGCCACCCCGAACAGCCACGTTCCCAACAAGTCTGGCAAGGCCTGCCTGATGGCACGGGCATCCGACGAGGACGACGCGGCCTACTTCGCCGTGTGCCGACACGCCGACGACAAGCCGCTGCAGGTCCAGTGGCGAGACGCCGATGGCGACTTCGACCACGTCAAGCTCGACGTCGCCCCCGACGACACGATCGAGGAGGAGAGCATGGCGTTCGTGGGCCTGCGCCTGGAACGCAACACAGAAGGCCAGCAATGTGCCGTGGCACGTGCAGGGCTCAGTCGGACGGCAGCGCCGGGGTCACCGACGCTCGGGAACCAGGTCGTGGCCACGCATTGCTTCACCGTGGACCTGCCGTTGCAGGGCTTGGCAAGCACGTCGGAGCACAAGTCCCAGCCGATCGACTACGTCTACTCCGATCTGCAGCTCGACGGTGCCGCCGTGATGGTCGAGGACCTGACCCAGACGCAGGTCGGGCGATCCGTGGGACTCGCCTTCGACGGCCGTTGGATGCGCGATGACGCGTTGCCGCCGCCGTTGCTGTTCGCAGACTTCGACCCGGATCTCGACCAGGTGGCACAGTTCCCCATCCCAGTCTGGGAAGGCCATGGCCGCACCCGCCTGCACCTGTTCATCATGCCCCAGTCGGTGTGCCTGATCCCGGGCTTCGGGCCGACGTGCGGGGACGGGGACAACCGAGGATTCGTGACTGGTGACCAGGTCGCCGACTACGACGTACCCGCCCGCGTCAAGATCCTGGCAGACCACGAACGTGGACTCGCCACGGTCATCGCCTATCGGACCCATGACGGCAACCGCGAGGTACGGGCCCTGCCGATCGAGATGCGCAACATGGGAAACATCGCGGCCCTTCCGGATGTCGAGTACCCGAGCCTGTTGCGCCAGTACGGACGTGGGATCGACGAAATCCGGGCCGGTGGCGTTGGCTTCGACTTCCGCTTCGTCAACTCGGTGACGCCCTCGATCGTGGCCGGCGCGGCTCCGGCCATCATCGGGGCAGTCCTGCTGGAACGCGCAGACGACGGCCAGGTCCGCATCGACTACACCGGATCGCCCTACCCAAGTCTTGAGGTCATTCGTGACACGTACGACGATGACGAGATGATGACGTCGACGTTGGTACTGACCCACGAGCAGAACATGGACGACCCGTGGGGCCTGTACGGCGAGGTCTTCCGCGACGACGTGGTGGGCTAGCCCCGGATGCCGTCGGGCTCGGTGAGGTTGCGTTGAGGTGCAGCCGTTGCCGGACGGTCGCGAAGTTGTGGTCGAGGAAGACGCCGGGCCGGCCTGACCCCGGGTTCGAGACCATCAGGCCCACGTCCAGGTCAGCCGTTTCGTCGAGCACTCGTCCGGCGCCGCCACCATCGAAAGGTCAACCGTCATGACCCGAGAGGCGACACCATCGCGCGCGCAGTCCGCCGCCCCGCTGCGAGACCTGCTGGCGGAGTGCGCCCAAGTCGACCGGCTGCGAGTCCAGGGCGTGCACGTTGCCGCGGACGTCGCCCTGGCGGCCTGCTCCTGGCCGTGCTCGGCCACGTCGCTCGCGGCGACGACCCCACCAAAGGACCAGTTCGTCGGCGCCGTCGTCGACCAGGTGTTGACCGGCCTGCTGGAACACTCGTGGGACCCCGCCGGCCATCGGCCACTTCGGGACCCTGGGTCAACGAGCATCCGAGACCCCACCGCCACCCCGTGACGCTCCCCTGCGCTCGTCCAGGGCGTCGAGGACCAGGTCCAGCCCGTAGTCGAACTCGTCGTCATGGCTGTACCCCGGCTGCAGCGCGTGGTCGGTGATCATCTCGACAAGATGGGGCAGTTCGTCGGCCGACACCTGCTCGAGGATGCCACCGGCGACGTCCTGGATCTCCTCTGGCGTCTTGAGGGGCAGACTCGACTCCTGCAGCACGAACCCGTAGGTGTAGCTGTCGATGATCGAGATGGCGTGCGCTGCCATCGGGACCGCGAAGCCCGCCCGCCTGAGGATGCCGAGCACGGCATCGTGGTGGCGCAGGGTCGTCACGCCCGGGTTGGGGCGAGAGTCCACGAGGCCGAGCGCCCAACTGTGCCGTGACAGGACCGCCCGGGAAGAACGGGCCCGCACGCGGAACGCGTCGCGCCAGTCGTCGCGGTCGGTTGGCGGCACCTCGATGGCGTCGAACACCGTGTCGACCACGCCGTCGAGGATCGCGTCCTTGTTCGGGACGTGGTGGTACAGCGACATCGCCTCGACTTCCAGTTCCTGGGCCACTGCCCGCATCGTGATCGCCTCCACGCCGCCGCGGTCCGCCACCCCGATTGCCGCTCGCAGGATCCGGTCTCTGCTGAGCGGTTCCCGTTGATCCGACGGTGGTGACGACACGTGACTCCCGTCGAGTTGTGCAGTTGGCTTGAACAATCTTACAGGTGTAAGGTAACCTTACGTATGTAAGTTCACGAACGAGGGAGACGCCGGTGCCGATGCCCGGATGGTGGGGCCAGGTCAACAAGCGGGTGTTCAACCCACGTGCGGTCGCAAGCGGGAAGTGGCCGGTGCTGACCCACGTCGGCCGCACCTCGGCAACGACCTACCGGACACCGATGGACGCCCATCCGGTCGACGGCGGCTACGTGTTCATCCTGGTCTACGGGTCCGGCTCGGACTGGGTCCAGAACGTCCTGGCGTCCGGCCGGGCGCAGCTCCACGTCGACGGCGAGGACATGGACCTCACTGCCCCACGGCTGGTCGACGAGGAAGAGGCCTTCGGCGCCCTGTCCGACGACGTGGCCAGGCCCCCCAAACTCCTGCGCATCACCGAGTTCCTGCGCATGGATCTCGTCGCCACCTGAAGACGCATGAACTGGGACGTGCCATGGCGTGGTGATCAACCCGCGCCGCCTGCGCGACGTCGGAACGACACGGCCGACGATCGGGCGCCCTCCGGTGGTTGGACGGGCCCACGAGTTCCCTGGGGAACGGACTGGTCGAGCTCAGTGGTCGGGAGACGTGACCCAGGCCCCCCGGCGCATCACGCCCGCCACCGCCAGGTCCTCGTCGAGCACGACGAGGTCGGCCGCCGTGCCCGCCTCGATGCCGGCCGCCGGCAATCCGAGCGTCCGTGCCGGCGTGACCGACGACTGCCGCACCGCCCGCAGCAACGCCTGGTCCTGGTCGGGGCCACCGTTGGCCACGGCGAAGCGCACCAGTTGGTCCATCGTGGCCGTGCTCCCGGCGATCGTGTCGGTACCGGCCAGGTGGGCCACACCATCGAGCACCTCAACCGCCAGGCTGCCGAGGCGGTATGGACCGTCCGCCATGCCCGCTGCCGCCATCGCGTCCGTGACCAGCACCACGCGGTCGACGCCGGCCCGCGCCACGACGTCGCGATACAGCGCCGGGTGGACGTGGGTGCCGTCGGTGATGACCTCCAGCGTGACGCGCGGATCCTCCATCAGCGCGATGACCGGCCCCGGAGCCCGATGGTGGACCGGGCGCATCGCGTTGTACAGGTGGGTCGCGACGGTCGCGCCGGCGTCGATGGCCTCGCGCGCCTGTTCGTAGGAGGCGTCCGTGTGGCCAACGGCCACGGCGACGCCGGCGGCGACCAACTGCCTCGTCGCGGCGAGTGCTCCCGGCAACTCGGGGGCCATCGTGACCATCCTGATCGTGCCGTCACCGGTGGCGAGCAGGTCGTCGATCTCCGCCGTACTGGGCGCTCGCAACGCCGTGATGTCGTGGGCGCCACGTCGTCCCGGTGCCAGCCACGGGCCCTCCAGGTGGATGCCGGCCACCAGCCCCTCGCCCACCAGACCGGCCAGCCTGGCGACCTGTCGTCGCAGTTCCCCGGGCGGGGCCGCCACCAGCGACGCCAGCATCGAGGTCGTCCCGTGGCGACGATGCAGGTCCACCGCCACCTGGACGCTGGCACGGGAATCGTCGGACAGCGCGCAGCCACCGCCACCATGGACGTGCATGTCCACGAAGCCCGGCACGATCGTTGCCGTCTCCAGGTCGAGATCTGCAGCCCGCGGGGGGCGGCCCTGGCCGACGGCGGCGACCAGGCCGTCTGCCACCTCGACCCAGCCCGGTCGCAGCACGTCGTCGCCCGTCACCAGGCGACCCGCTGCCAGGACCGTGTTGGCATCCGTGATGGTCACAGTCCCTGCCACGACGGCTTGCCGCGATATGCCTCCCGGAAGTAGTCGGCCAGTTGGAGCCGACTGGCGGCAGCGGAGTCGAGCAACACGGTCGCGTGGGGATGGTGCTGCAGGATCGTTCCCGGCCACATGGCACTGACCGGTCCTTCGACCAGGTGGTGCACGGCCTCGGCCTTGTGCCGTCCGGTCGCGATGAGCACGACGTGACGTGCGTCCATGATCGTGCCGAGACCCTGGGTGAGGCAGTGGCTGGGGACCGCGTCCACGTCGCCGTCGAAGAACCGGGCGTTGTCCACGCGGGTCTGGTGGGTCAGGGTCTTGATCCTGGTCCGCGAGGCGAACGACGACCCCGGCTCGTTGAAGCCGATGTGGCCGACGGCGCCGATGCCGAGCACCTGGAGGTCCACGCCTCCGGCCGCTGCGATCGCAGCCTCGTACTCCGCGCAGGAAGCCGGGATGTCCTCGGCCAGTCCGTCGGGACCGCGGACGGCATCCGGATCGATGTCGACACGCGACGTGAAGTCCCGGTTGATGACGTTGCGGTAGGTCTCGGGGTGGTCGGCCGGCAGCCCCACGTACTCGTCGAGGGTGAAGGCGCGTGCCCGTGCGAACGAGATGTCGCCGTCCTCGTGGCGGGCCGCAAGTTCGTCGTACACGCCCAGGGGCGAGGAACCCGTGGCCAGTCCCAGCACGGCGTCCGGCTTCCTGGCCAGCAGGTCCACGAACGCGCCGGCAGCCAGCCGTGCGATCGAGCGCTCGTCGTCGAGGATGATGGTTTCCATGGTGTGTCTTCCTGTCCGTGTCACGCAGCGGCGCCGGGCCGCCCGGGGTCGAGGTCAGCGCGCCGACAGTACGACGTCGAGTGCCGCGACGTGGGCGTCGGCCGCAGCCACCACGTCCACGACGTCGGACTTCTTGTCCATGACGATCACCGGCACGATCGGGTTGCGGTCGGCGGCAGCCACTGACGGGACGTCGTAGGTGACCACGACTTCCCCGACCGTGACCTGGTCTCCCTCGTCGACGTGCGTCGTGAACCCCGCACCATCCAGTTGGACGGTGTCAATTCCCAGGTGGACCAGGACACCGATGCCCTCACCCGTCAGGATCACGTAGGCGTGTGGCCACAGTTTCACGAGCGTGCCCGAAACGGGGGCCACGGCGTCCACGGACTCGAGGGGTGGGTCGATGGCGACCCCGTGGCCGACCATGCCCTTGGCAAAGGTCGCGTCGGGGACGTCCGCCAACGCCACCACACGACCATCGATTGGAGCCACGACCTCCACGACTGCCGACGCTGCACCGGCGCCGTCGGGTTCGTCGGCCACGGCAACAGCGGTCGCTCCCCCGGCGCCGGCGGTGGCTGCGGGTGCTGCGTCGGGATCGGTGGCGGCTGCCGCGCCCGCTGGTTCGGCAGCAGCGGGTGACTGGGCTGGGGGACCCTGCTCCAGGGCCGCATTGATGTCGGACTTGAGGGCATCGGCCTGGGTCCCGAAGATCGCCTGGACGTTGTTGCCGACCTCGACGACCCCCGCGGCCCCCAGCGCCCGGAGTCGGGCCTTGTCCACGTCGTTCTTGTCGGTGACCTCGATGCGCAGCCGGGTGATGCAGGCGTCGACCGCCTGCAGGTTGTCCCGGCCACCGAACGCTGCGATGAGTTGCTCGGCCCGGTCCCGAGCGTCCTCGGCCAGGGCGACCGGGGCGGCGTCACCGTCGGCCTCGCCGCCGTCATCGACCTCTCGTCCGGGTGTCCTGAGGTTCCAGCGCTTGATCGCGAAGGTGAACAGTGCGTAGTACACGAAGAAGAACCCGACGCCCATCACGAGCAGCAGCAGGACGTTGTTGGCTGCCGGCGCCGTCCCGTAGAGCATGAAGTCGATCAGCCCGGCCGAGAAGGAGAAGCCGAGGTGGACGTCCAGGATGTACGCGATCGCCAGTGAGAACCCGGTCAGCACGGCGTGGATGACGTAGAGCGGGAACGCGGCGAACATGAACGCGAACTCCAGCGGCTCGGTCACGCCGGTCAGGAACGCGGTGATGGCCGCAGCGGACAGGATGCCGACGGCGATCTTGCGCTTGCCCGGCTTGGCCTGTCGGATCATGGCCAGTGCGGCCGCCGGCAGCCCGAACATGAGGATGGGGTAGAACCCCGAGGTGAGCAGTCCGGCACTGGTGTCGCCGGCGGCGAAACGGGTGAGCTCTCCCGTCACCACCACTCCACCCGCCTCGTATGAGCCGTACAGGAACCACACGTAGGTGTTGAGGATGTGGTGCAGGCCGAGCGGGATGAGCATGCGGTTGGTGAAGCCGTAGATGAAGGCCCCGAAGGCTCCGGCGCCACCGATGAACTCGCCCAGCGAGGTCAGGCCGGTGTCGAACACCGGGTAGACGTAGCTGAGCGCGAACCCCAACACCAGGGTGACGACCGACACCACGATCGGCACGAACCGTCGGCCGCCGAAGAACCCCAGGTAGGGCGGCAACTGGATGTCGTGGTACTTGTCGAACAACCAGGCGGTCACGATGCCGACGACGATGCCGGCGAACACGCTGTAGTCGATCATCGACTGGTTGCCTGCCGCATCGGTCACCCCCTCCAGCACGACCGGCGACATCGACGTGAACACCCCTTCCATGACGAGGTAGCCGGCGACCGCCGACAGTGCGGTCGAACCATCGGCCTTGCGGGCGAACCCGATGGCCACACCGACCGCGAACAACAGCGGGAGGTTGGCGAAGATCGCGTTGCCGGCCGCACTCATCGCGTCGAAGAACGGTCCGATGACGGGGATGTCACTGCCGCCGAGCAGGTCAGGCTGGCCCAGTCGCAGCAGGATGCCGGCTGCCGGCAGCAGTGCGATCGGCAACATCAGGCTCTTGCCGAGTCGCTGGAGTTGCGCAAATCCGGGAATGCGCAGGCCCGAACGGTCTGGGGTGGATTCAGTCGTGCTGCTCATGGGGGGCTCCTGTGGCCAGGGATCGACGACAGCAGGCACGTTCGTCCCGGACAGAATCGCACAAGACACGTCCGAATGTGGGGCCTTCGGGGAACCGGCGGGCTGGACTCGACCTCCGGCGATCGCGGCGTGCCTAGGCTGGCCCCACCCGGCCGCCCCGGTCGGGAACAGCCGTCCAACAGGAACCCCCATGCCTTCCACCACCGTCACCGTCGGGTCATCGGTCGGACTCCATGCCCGACCGGCTGCGATCATCAGCACGGCCGCCCAGGGATTCGACGCCGCCGTGACCATCGCCAAGCCCGGCGACGCACCCAAGGACGCCGGGTCGTCGCTGATGATCATGACGCTCGGGGCCAACCACGGCGACGAGGTCGTCGTGGACAGCGAGGACGAAGCCGCGATGCGCCGCATCGCATCGCTGGTCGAGCAGGACCTCGACGACGAGGACTGGGTCGACTCCGAAGGCGACCTCGACGAGGCCGTCGACTGACCACCGTCGACGCACAGGGGCTCCCCGGTGGCCGCTCGCTGTGGTGCCGTCACCCGCGCTCCGGTCCGTCCTGGCTCCGCCAGTCGAGGATGGCGCGGTCGACAGGGCCGAAACGGGCCGAATCTCAATTCGTGCGCAGCAGCACGACCTCGCTCTCGGGATCGATCGGGGCACCACCGAACTGGGCGTTCACGGCTGCGATGAGGTTGCCGCGGAGGTCGAGCGTGGTCGCGGTCTCGAACAGCGGGCTGGTGACGGTGTAGAGGCGTTCGACGGAGGTCAGGTCGCCAGACAGCTTGATCACTGCCACCTGGTTGGGCACGCCCGGGGCGCCGCCGTTCTGCAGCACGTAGAGCCACCGGCCCTGCAGCGCGATGCCGTCACCTGTCAGCACATTGTCGGCACCGAGGTCGACCAGGGCGCTGCTGCCCGTGGCGGCGTCGACCGTGTACAGCTCGCCCTTGGCACTGTTGACGACGACGAGCGTGCTCCCGTCGGCGGTGGCGGCGATGCCGTTGAGGTTGAACCCGGCGACGAAGTCGGCTGCCGGCCCGGACAGGGCGATCGTCTCGGGCGTCCCGACGACACCACCCTGGATGGGAACGCGGTAGAGCTGGGGGGCGAAGCTGTCGGTGAACCAGGCGGCGGTCCGGGTGATGACGACGTCATTGACGAAGGCACCTGGCGGGGCAAGGTCGAGGGTCGCCACTGCGTCGGCCGTGGCCAGGTCGTAGACGGCCGCCTGGCCCGTTGGACCGCCGGCCACCCACAGCAGTCCGTTCGCGAGGTCCGCGTCAAGCCCGACCGAGGGCGCCACGACCGGGTCGTCGACCCACACTTCAGACGTGCCGGCCGCGAGGTCGCCGATCGCGATCCTGCCGTCGGCCAGGGAACCGGCATAGAAGTCGTTGCCGGCCCCGATGGTGATCCCCTCCCCCGCGAACCCGGCGGGCAGGTCGATTGTCGAAGTCGAGGGTGGCGCTGCCTGGGCAGTGGTTGCCAGCATGCCGGTGGCAAGGACCAGCGCAGCGATTCGGGTGGTCTTCATGGTCGTCCTCCGAGACAGGTTGTTCAGGATGGGTTGTGTGGATGGGATGGGGGGCTGGCGCCGTGGCGTTCTCCGTCGCTGCCGGGCGGCTCCGGGCGGCCGCAACGACCACGACCTGCTCGCGGGCGAGCAGGTCGAGGTCGAACGGCGGCGTGGCACAGCAGGTCGGTCAACCCATGGTCGCCAGCATCTGCTCCATCTGCCAGATCTGCACCGACTGGGCGGTCATCATGTCGTTGCCCAGTGCTGCAAGGAACTGGTCACTGCCGTTGGTCGCCAAGTTGACCAGCATCCGCACCGCACCTTCGTGGTGCGGAATCATCAACTCGAGGAAGAGGCGGTCGTAGGCAGCCCCCGACGAGGCGGCCAACTGCTCCATCTCGGCACGCGACGCCATGCCCATCATCTCGAGCATCATCGGGTTGTCGAGCATGCCCTCGTAGGCCGTGCTCGGGTCGGTGATGGCCAGTCCCTGGACCTGCTGCCAGAACTGCATCGTGTTGATCTCGACGCCCTGCTCGAAGAGGATGCGCTCAGCGAGGGCCGCAACGCCCGGGTCCGACGCTCGACCTGGCGCAAGTTCACTCATCAGGATGGCCTGGTGGTGGTGGGGAATCATCATTCGGACGAACTGGACGTCGTCAGCATCCAGGTCCTCGGGTTCGGGAGGTGTCGTCGGGTCCTCGGTCGGGGGCGGGGTCGTCGGCTCCTCGACCGGGGGCTTGGGACCCTTCGGACCCTTGGGACCCTTGCCCTTGGGACCGGCGGTCGCGGTGGCGAAGGCCGCCACGACGACGACGATGGCCATGGCCACGACACCCACTGCGTTGCGGAGCACTCTTCGGGACTTCATGGAATCTGCCTTTCCTGCTGCATGGTCTGTGTGCGGTCCGTCCCGGGTGTCAGTCGTGCTGACGAGGAGGAACCGGCCTCACCCCGGCGGCAGATCCGCCGGGGTGAGCCGCGCTCAGGAGCGGTGCAGGGTCAACGGCCGGACTTGCCCGGCGACAGTCGGTACTGCGTCTGTGCGTTGAAGTGGTCCTGCTTGACGGCGTTGCCGCTGGCGTACTCCCCGGTGATCTTCAGGACGTCGAGGCCCTTGATGATGTCACTGGAGTAGATGTGACCGTTGTACCAGTACGCCGACCACGATCCCCCGAGGAAGTACACGCTGGGGTCCAGCGGACCGCGCTCGAAGTAGGCCACCTCGACCACGTTCTCGGGGTCGGTGAAGTCGATGACCGACACGCCGCCCTGGTACCAGGACTGGACCATGACGTCGCGGCCGTTCTGCGTCGGGATGATCGAGCCGTTGTGGGCCACGCAGTTCTCCGTCGACGTCTGGTGACGGTCGATCTTGAAGTAGCCGCGGAACTCCATCTCGCGGTCGTCGCCCTCACCAGTGATGTCGAAGAAGGCGTCAGCGCCACGCTCGGGACCGACTGCCTCGTTGCAGGTTGCGCCCCCGCCGCCACCGAGCTCGTCGGTGAACATGACCCGCGACCCGTCGTTGGTGAACGTGGCTGAGTGCCAGAAGGCGAAGTTCGGGTCCGTGACCGAGGTGATCACGTAGGGATTCACCGGGTCCGAGATGTCCATCAACACGCCCTGGCCCATGCAGGCACCGCCGGCGAGGTCGAGCTCCGGGTACACGGTGATGTCGTGGCAACCGGCCGTGCCGGGCGCGCCTCCATCCGGGAACAGGACCGCCTTGTTGACGACGCTGGCCGACGCCGGGTCGTCCAATGGGACCTCGACGATCGAGATCGCGTCGTGGGGCGGCTGGCAGTTCGGGAATGCCGCATTGGGGCTGTACGACGAGATGTAGATGTAGACCGTGTCGTCGTCACCGGGCACCAGCGTGTTGGTGTGTGAGCCACAGTCGGTACGAACCGTCGCGACCTGCTCGGGGTTGTTGACGTCGCTGACATCGATGATGCGGATGCCCTCCCACCCGTTCGGGTTGGTCGTGCTGGTTCCGGAGCTCTGACAGGAGTCGTCGGAGCGCGCTGAGTCGACCGAGAAGATCACCAGGGATCCATCCGGGGTGACGCTTGGGTCGCCCTGACCACCCGGGCAGTACAACTGGCTGATGACCGACGCGTCCTTGGGCTTGCTGATGTCGTACAGGGTCAGGCCGGCATAGCTGCCCTGGTAGGCGACGTCACCATGGAAGGCGATGTCGGAGTGCCAGTCGAAGGGACCGGTGAACCCGTCGCCCTGTCGCGGGACATTGGTCACGTGCGTGATGTTGTCGGACATCGAGATCTCGTCGATGGCAAGTTCATCGCTGGCCTGTGCAGACGCCGGCATCGCGATGCTCAGGAGTGCGAGCACCATGATGCCGACGAGTGCGACGACGGCGATGAGCCTGCCTGGGGGCGCGTGGGCGCCGGTGGGGGTGTCCATGGACTGCCTTTCGGGGGGAAGAAGACGCTCTCGGAGCAAGAGAGTTTCGATGTCGAACGACCCTAGAGATTTCACGTACAACCAGTCAAGGGTTCGACGGCATTAACCACCAGGATCACAAGTGCCTGCGTGTCCTCCACCGCATCTCGAATCCTCTCACCCGGGTTCTCCCCCACGACAGCGCCGCAGGTGGAGCGACCACGAGGTGGTCACGTGCCGTCGGTCGATCGGTGCGGGCCCGCACGGCGATGATCCGACCCAGGAACGGCAAAGGACCCGGGGCCCCCGGCACCGCCACCACTTCGCCGGACTCCCAGTGATCTTGCGGGCTACTTACCCCCCCGATGGCACGGTGGCCATCGTTCGAGCGGGCCTGTGGACGCGGCCGGGATCACGGTGCCCTCGCGAACCGCTCCCGTCGGCGCAACCGCAACGTGTATGGTCCGGGAAGGGGCAATTCATGGGCGAACTCGAGGTGTCGCTGGCCGGGGCCGTGGCGCTGCGGCGCGGCCACCGGCAGGTTCGGGGTCGCGACCTGCCCGGACGACAGTTGCAGCTCGTGACCGCGCTGCTCGTGCTCGAGCGGCACGCACCCGTTCCCGTGGACACCATCGCCGACGTCCTCTGGGCAGACACACTTCCCAGCCGATGGCGGGTGGCGATCCGCAACCTGGTCAGCAAGGTTCGGCGGGCGCTGGTCGACCTCGGGCTGGATGGCGATGCGCTGGTCGGTGGAGCCGGCGTCTACCGGGTCGACCTCGGTCCGGTCACGGTCGATCTCGAAGACGCGTCGACGGCGGCCGAGCAGGCCGGGCTCGACTTCGAGGCCGGCAACCTGGAAGAGGCGCGTCGTGGCGCCAACCACGCCCGTGCGGTGCTCTCTCGGCCGATCCTGGCAGGCGTCCGGTCGACCTGGTTGGACGACGTGCGGGTTCGCGCAGCGACACGGCACGTGGACGCACTGGTCGTCCTCGGAGCCTGCCGGAGCGAACAGTCTCAGCCCACCCAGGCGCGCTCGGTGCTGGTCGAGGCGCTGGACCTGGAACCGCTGCGCGAGGACGCCTGGCGTGCCTTGATGCGCACCGAACTCTTCGCCGGCAACACCACACGAGCCCTGGAGGCCTACGAGACGTGTCGGGACCACCTGGCAGAACAGCTCGGGGTCGACCCGTCCCCGGCGACCCAGCAGCTGCACCTCGACATCCTGCAGTCCATCCCACGGCCCATGGCATCTGCCACCATGGAGTCGGCCGTCGCGATCGCTGACGGTGTCGAGCAGGTGTCCGCGACACGGGCCGCTGCGACGCTCGACGGGCCGCCCTACGTCGGTCTCCGCGCGTTCCACCGCGACGAGGCCGGCCTGTTCTTCGGCCGCGACACCGAGGTGCAGGAGCTCGTTGAGTTGCTCACGCGCCACGGCACGGCCGCCGTGGTCGGTGCCTCCGGGGCGGGCAAGTCCTCACTGGTTCGCGCAGGCCTGCTGCCGGCCATCGACCGCGGCGCGATCCCGGACTCCGACACCTGGATCCAGGTCGTGGTCGCCCCCGGTTCTACGCCCATCAAGTCGCTCGCGACCGAGCTGGCGACCGTGTCCGACGCGGTGGCTTCCGACTGGATCACCGGGCGCCTGGCCGAGGACGAGGACGGCCTCCACCAGGTTGCCGACGCGGTCCTGGCCGACCAGGGCCCCGGGGCACGACTGTTGCTCGTGGTCGACCAGTTCGAGGAGTTGTTCGTGCTGGGCGACCCCGAGGAGGCCGAGCTCGTCGTTGCGCTGTTGCGTGCCGCCACGCGTCGCCTGGACGGCAACGTCGTGGTCGTCGTGACACTCCGAGCCGACCTGTACGACCGTGCCCTGGACGTTCCCGGCATGGCCGACTGGCTGTCACGCATGCAGTTCGTCGTTCCACCGATGACCGGCGAGCAGATCGAGGAGGTGGTGACCGGCCCGGCCGTGCAGGCCGGGGCCACGCTCGAGGAAGGCCTGCTGGCCCGCATCATCGCCGACGGCAGCGGCGAGCCCGGCACGCTGCCCCTGCTCCAGCACCTGTTGTACGAACTGTGGGATCGCCGCACGGATCGAGTCATGACGCGCGGCGCCTACCACGACCTCGGTGGGGTCGCCGGGGCCCTGGCCAACCGTGCCGAGGCGGTCTACGAGGACCTCGACCACGACCAGCGCTCGATCGCGCGGAGAGTGCTGCTGCGATCCGTCCAACCGGGTGAGGACGGCGCCGACTCACGGCGCCCCGTCCGAGCCTCCGAGTGGTCCGGCCCGACCGACCAGCGTCAGCCCGTGGAAGCAGTCGTGGACCGGCTGGTGGGTGCCCGACTGCTGACCGCCTCGCAGGACACCGTCAGTGGTGAACGCGTGGTCGAGTTGGCCCACGAAGCCCTCATCGACGGGTGGCCCCGGCTGCGATCCTGGGTCGACGAGGCGCGAGGGTGGCTGCTGGACCACCGTCGCGTCACGGTTGCCGCGGACGACTGGGCCCGTCACGACCGCCACGACGACTGGCTGCTCGCCGGCCTGCCCCTGGACGAAGCGCACGAACTGCTGCTTGCGGACAGCCGCGGGGACGTGGACCTGCACCTGTCACCTCGCGAGCACGAGCTGGTGACGGTCTCGCTGGCCCTCCGGGAACAGGATCGGGCCCGGGAAGCCTCGCGAGTTGCCGATCAACGGCGCATCGAGCGCCGCTCTGTCAGACGGCTCCAGGCCTTGGTCGCCATGGTCGCGCTGGTGGCGGTCGTTGCCGGCGTGCAATGGCTGAACGGACGTACCGCCACCAGGATCGCCGAGGCACGGCAGTTCTCGGTGGCCTCCGAGCGCGCGCGGGGTGACGATCCCCAGCTGGCGTTGCTGCTGGCCCTGGAGGCACGAGACCGGCTCGGATCCGTCGGTGGCGATGCACGCGACGACGTGGCCAGCGCCCTTCACGCCGCGATCGCCGGCAACCGCCTCGTCACCGAGCGCCCCGACCTCGGGACCGTGTTGGGGATGGCGTCGGACGGCAGCGTCGTCCTGGTGGCCGCGCCCGAGGACTCGGAGACGGAGGACTCGCTGGTCGTCGAGGTGCACGACATGGACACCGGGACGGTGGTCGCCACGCTCGACGGCCACGAGGATGCCCCCTTGCTGGCTGACGCGACCGGCGAGGGCATCGCCGTCGTGGCCACCGAGACCGGCATGGTCCACGTGTGGGACTGGCGGGAAGGCCGCGGCGTCGGCCTCTTGGGCGAGCAGAGCGACGACGCCGAACCAGCCCATCTCGAGATCAGCCCGGACGGCAAGTTCGTTGCCCTGAGCGGTGCCGTCGAGGGGTCCGACAGCCCCGTACTTGTATGGGACCGCTCATCGGACGGGGATCCGCTGGAGCTCGGCCAGGGGACCAACAACGCCGGCACGATGCCGTTGGTGCGTTTCCACCCCGACGGCACTCGCATCCTGGTGGTCCGCCCATTGGAGGGCACGGTCCAGGTGCGCGCAGTAGGCGGGGGCTGGGACGAGGTGGACGAGCCGATCGAGCACCCGGGCGTCTTCGACGCTGCATGGAGCCCCGACGGGCGGTGGCTGGCGCTGGCCGGCGAGGGCGTCGCCGTCCTGGACGGTGGCACCGGCGACGAGGTCGTGGACGTCCGAGGTGCGCCCGACATCCGGGCGGCCCAGTTGGCGTGGAGTCCGGATTCGACTCGGATCGTGCTCGGACCCGGTGGCGACATGGAACGACTGCATGCCTGGACGGTCGTGGAGGACGGCGAACCGGTCGGCATTGCCGGCCCGCTCACGCCCGAGGCACCCCCGCTTGCCTGCCCGACCGTGCTGTTCGGATCCGATCCCGGCGTGGTGCTCGAGGCGTCGCGGTGTGGTGATGGCCTGCGAGGTTGGGACCTGCGCCCCGGCGCCGTCGCCGAGATCGCCCACCTGCCCAGCGACCAGTTGCAGACCAGCGGCCTGGCCTTCTCCCACGACGGCACGACGCTCGCGGCGACGCGCACGGGCGGCGCACTGGCCCTGTGGTCGACCGTGACATGGGAATCCGAACGGACCCTCGAGGCGCATGCAGAGGACACCGAGCGGGTCGACCCAGGCCTCTTCGACATGCGGTGGAGCGCAGGCGATGACGTCCTGGTCACGCGCGGGGCCGGTGACGCGGCAGTCTGGGACACGGCGACGTGGGAGCAGGAGCGCCTGGTCGGGATCGGGCCGGGAGCCGTGGCCATCGGTCCCGACGCTCGCCACGTTGCGTACTCGGGGCGCGACCGGACCATCCAGGAGTCCCCCGACGGCGGTCTCGTTTGGGTGCTCGACACGGAGACCGACCACGAGCGGACGCTGCGGTGGCCCGACGCCCCCACCGTGAGGGGGGCCTTCCCGGTCCCGTACCTCCTGGACGCCGACTTCAGTCCCGACGGTCACCTGTTGGCCGCCACGACCGGCGTGCACGAGTTCACACCCGACCCCGTCGACGGCATCGCGATCTGGGACTGGCGCGACGAGCGACTGGTCGCGCTGGCCGAGCTCCCCGCGACTCCGGGCAGGCTCGACTGGGACAGCACCGGGACGCGCCTGGCGGTGGGCACGCACGACCCGGACAACACGGTCCAGGTGTGGCACGTGCCGGAGCCCGACGACTCACCGGATGTGGCGAGCCTGGACGGACCCACTGTGGTGATGACCGGGCACCAGGGGTGGGTCCAGCAGGCCGTCTTCTCCCCCGATGATGCGCAGATCGCGACCTGCAGCGGCGACGGGACCGTCCGGCTGTGGGACCCGGCCGCCGGCCGCGAGGCCCAACGTGTGGTCGACGACGGGATCCTGGGGTTCTGTTCGGTGGCGTTCAGCCCGGACGGCACGCGACTGGCGGTCTCGGACGTGACCCGGGGCGTCCTGGTGTTCTCGCTCGACGTCGACGAACTCGCCGAGATCGCCCGCG
>DATFMD010000225.1:0-2907 GCA_035267125.1 Nitriliruptoraceae bacterium
CCGCAGGGGAAGGTCAGGGCATCGTCGGTGCGCTTGGCCACCAGTGCCAGCGCGACCGGTTCGAGCCCCTGCGCCACCGTGGTGAACAGGGCGATCCGCTCGGCGCACATCGCCAGGCCCAGTGACACGTTCTCGACCAGCGCACCCGGGACGACGGTGCCGTCGGCGCAGCGCACGGCGGCCCCCATCCGGAACTCGCTGTAGGGCACGTAGGCACGACCTCGTGCCGCTCGGGCGGCCTCCAACAGGTCAGCAGTGGCATCGTCCGTCGTCATGGTCCTGGTCCCTTCGTCAACGAGATGGGTACCAGCAACGGCACCACGAGGTCGGTCAACGGCAACAGAACCTCGACCCCGGAGTCGTTCTGAACCGGAGACGCACGGTGCCGAGTGTGCGCGTTTCGGACGGGATGTCGTCGGCTCTGCGCACACTGGACTCGGCACCGGCGTGCGTGGACAGGAGGTGACCTGGTGTTCGCGTGGGCGGGCTGTCCACAGGAGTTCGGTGCTTGGCACTGGTGCCGGTCATGACCTGTCAAATGGTGCGGATCGAGGACGAGGATGGCACCATGGCCGTGGACGAAGCCGCACGACACCAGCTGTACAACTCGTGGGTGGACGTGCTCGGCGACCAGTCGACAGGCACGATCATGGAATTGCTTCGCCCGGTCGGGTGGGCCGACGTGGCCACCAAGCAGGATCTCAACTCGCTGGAGAATGCCGTGCGCACCGAGCTGCACAGTGAGATCGGTTCCCTGCGCACCGAGTTCCACGCGACCATGCGCATGATGCTGTTCAGCATGATCGGCGCCATGTTCAGCCTGGCTGGACTGACCTGGGCTGCGGTCACGTTCAGCGGTTGAGGCCGCCACGATGCACTGGACTCATGCGTTGTGGGCCCGGACCCACTCGTCGTGGTCACGCTCCCACTCCGAGATGGCCGCCTGGGCTTCGGACTGCTGCCCCTCGGCCCACGACAGGCTGGCCTCCAGTTCGTCCAGTGCGTTGGCCATCGATGAACGAAGTTGTGCCAATTGCTGTGCCTGCACGCCGTCGTCCAGGCGAAAGCGTGCAGCGGCATGACCGGCGAACGGCGTGGTCTCCACCAGTTCCCGTGCACGTTCGTGATTGACCGCGATGTCACCGATTTCGGCGAGCACGTCCTCGGCAACAGCGATCATGGCGCGCAGCTCCACGAAACCAAACCGAAAGGGCTCTGGGCGAGGCACGAACCACCCGCTCATGGCCGGGCTCCCCGAGTCGCCATCAAGAATCCTCGGCCGGATGGTGGAAGCTCACCTCGGCACCGCCGTCCACCTCCACGTCGCTGTGCCAGGTGGAGTTGGCGCCGGAAATCCTGGTCAGAACCGGGGGGATCAACGACGCCCTGACCGGACTTCCGTTCATCGTGAAGACCAGCAGCCTTCCGCCCTCCTGGACGAAGCCCGAGCCCAGCAGGAATCCCAATCCTGGCCGAGAGATGCGAGCCCCGATTTCGTCCTCGATCTCGTCGATTCCCGTGTAGCCACCGAAGGTGTGGACCGTGTCCCATTCCAGTCCTGGCGTGAGATCGGCAAGCGGAACTCGTGGCTCCGCTTCGCCGCCGGCACGCAGCATCGCCATGCCCAGTTCTTCGTCGGTCTGGATCCTGACATTTGGCGTCCAAAGCATGACCCCGATGACGACGGCAGCTGTGAGGCCGAGAATCCATGTCCACTTCTTCACGGTGTCTCTCGTTCTTCGACTCGCAGCGCATCCTGACTGCTCAACGGCAGATCCCCGGGATCGTGCTGTCCGAGATCGACTCTCAGCCCCCTGGCGAATCGATTCGTCGCGATCTTCACGTCCAGAGCAGTGGGCGCCATGTCGACCGAAACGGGCCCTTCAGCCTGGTCGGTGTCCAGTTGTGCCAGCGCCTGAGCGAATCCGAGGAGTTGGGCCGCCTGCTCGCGAATCTCGGATCGGACCTGCCAGATCTGATCCTCGATCCCTGACGCTCGGGTGGCAAGGTCCGGTTCCGTGTCCGTCAACGTCGTTCGCGCCTTCTCCCACCGCCTCGTCTGGTCCTCCAACGTGTCTGCGACGCATGCCAGCGACCGGGCCCATTCCTCCACCGCGGCTGGATCTGCGGCAACGCGACCGTCGACGACCTCTGCCTCGATCACGATGCCTCCAGGTTCGTTGGGGATGATCGGCACACGCACCCTTGGTTCGGAGGAATCGTATCATTCGATGCTATTTGATGCATTCACCGTTCGCCGCTCAGTGCCGCAGTGAGGGGCGGGATTCGGCGGCGTGCATGGCCCGTGCGGGCCTTGCCTGGAATGGGTGTACATGCCGAGGCCTGAAGCCCGGTGCCGCGGTCGTCAATCGGTCTGTTCGGCCGCTGTGACCAGCACGGCGCCGGCGTGGTCGCACTGCTCGGGTGACACGTCGAGGTGGGTGACGGCGCGCACGGTCCGGTCGGCGAACGCCATCACGCCCACGCCCTGCTCGCGGGCGCGCTCGACCACGGTCGCGGCGTCCGGACTGCCGGGTGGCAGGTGGAACACCACGATGTTGGTCTGCACCGTGGCGAGGTCCAGTTCGATCGCGTCGCTCGCGGCCAGACGGGCACCCATCTGGCGCGCGTTGGCATGGTCGTCGGCCAGCCGGTCGACGTTGTGGTCGAGCGCGTACAGCCCGGCGGCGGCCAGGAAGCCGGCCTGGCGCATCGCGCCACCCAGCATCCGTCGGTGGCGCAGGGCACGGTCGATGGTCGCCTGCGACCCCGCCAGCACCGATCCCGACGGCGCACCGAGTCCCTTCGACAACGCCACCCAGGCGAGGTCGAACGGGGCCGCCAACGTGGCGGGCGTCGACGAGGTGGCCACGGCGGCGTTGAACAGGCGTGCCCCGTCCAGGAAGG
>DATFMD010000226.1:0-9786 GCA_035267125.1 Nitriliruptoraceae bacterium
CGGGCCAACTCCACCATCACGATGGCCGACTTGCCACTGCCGGGTGGCCCGGTGAGCACCACGTCGCCATCGGCGCGGGTGATGGTGGACAGCACGTCACCCTGTTCCCGGGTCAGCGTGGCGAGCGGGTCCGACATCCTGTCGACGACTGCGGCCGCACGCATCTGGGCGCGGATGCGCTTCGCCAACGCGACGTCGTCTGCCGCCAGGGCATGGAGGGTGACGCTGCCGTCATCGTGCTCGGTCACCATCAGGCGATCCGGGGCGACCAACTGGGCCTGTCCGACGGGGGCGTGCCACGGGACCAGGACGGTGTCGTGGTCGTCGGTGAACACCGCCATGCGGCCCACCACGGGATCGCCATCGGGGCCGGTGGCAACCACCAGGGCCGAGCCGGACCGCCTGATCTCGTCGGTCTGGAGCAGGAAGTCGTGGAAGGTGCGCGCGACCAGCGCATCGTCGGGATCGCGCGTGGCGACCAGGTCCTTGACGGCCTGTTCCCGGCGGGCGATCGTGGCCGCCAGCAGCCGTCGAGCCGTCCGCACGGTCTCGGCCACCGCGGCCACGACCCGGTCGGGCACCTGTGCCAACGAGTCCAGCGCCCCGTCGTGGTCCGTCGTCTCCACCTCCACACCTTCTCGTCGACGTCCCAACCCACCTGCGGGCAGGCGAGCCAGCCTAGTGGTCGGGGTCCCCCGCCAACCAGGCACGGCCGCCGCTGGGTCCCTCCGGGCGTTGGATGCCCTGACGGCCCGGGACATCGGGCAGCCGAATGTGGAGGTCCATGCCGTCGAACGGCGCCAACGCGGCCAGCGCAGCGGTCAGGCGCGTGCCGGTCGGCAGGGTGAGTCCGGGCAGCACCTCGAGCAGCGGCACCAGGACGAAGGCGCGTTCCTCGATGCGTGGGTGCGGCACGACCAGGTCGGGCGTGTCGATGACCTCGTCGCCGTAGAGCAGGATGTCGAGGTCGAGCGTGCGCGGGCCCCACCGGACCTCACTGTCGCGGTCACGTCCGAACACGGCCTCGGTTGCCTGCAAGTCCGCCAGCAACTCGTGGGGCCCCAACGAGGTCTCGATCACCACCACCGCGTTGAGGTACGGGTCCTGGTCGACCCCGCCCCAGGGCGCGGTCTCCCAGATGCCCGACACGTCGGCAACCGAGATGCCGTCGGTCTCGTGCAGGGTCCAGATCGAGGCTTCGAGGGTGGCCAACCGGTCACCGACGTTGGTGCCGATGCCGATGACGGCGCGGGTGGTGGTCACGCAGACGGCCTTCGTTGGAGAGACGTGTGCAACGGTACGACCCGCGCACTCCGACCGACGGAAGAGCCCGCACTGCTCAGGTGTTGCCTTTGGCGCAACCTCATGGACCGCCTGCGGTCAGGGACATGGCACTCGTCGTGCCGGTGGCGCCAGGAGCGGACTGGATCCGTCGGCACGACGGTCGGCATCGAAAGGGAAACCCATGGCGTCAACGTCCCGCTTCGTCATCGTGGGTGGAGCGCTGGCGCTGGTCCTGGGTGCCTGCACCGCCACGAACGACGCTGGCGACCAGGTGACGGCTGTCAGCGACTCGGCCGGCTCGGACGCGACGACGGACGACGCGTCACCACCCCCGCAGGCAGACAGAGTCCGCGGGGACGGCGCGGACGGCGGCAGCCAGACCTGCATCCCGCTGGAGGAGTTCGCCAACGGCGATGTCGTGCCGGCCCCGACAGAGACGATCGACTTCCCGTGGGATCGGGCCGACCCCGTCGTCCTGGAAGGGTTCGACTTCGACGACATCGTCAGTGGGGGGCCGCCGCCGGACGGCATCCAGCCCATCGACGACCCCTGCTTCGACGCGATCGCCGCGGCCGACGAGTGGCTGCAGCCGCAGAGCCCCGTGATGGTGGTGGAGGTGGACGGCGACCGTCGTGCCTACCCACTGGCCATCATGACGCAGCACGAGATCGTCAACGACGTGGTCGGCGGCGTGCCGCTGGTCGTGACCTACTGCCCGCTGTGCAACTCGGGCCTGGCGTTCGAACGGACCGTCGATGGACGTGTGTTCAGTTTCGGCACGTCCGGACGACTGTTCCAGTCCAACCTCGTCATGTACGACCGCCAGACGCGCACGCTGTGGACCCAGTTCACCGGCCAGGCAGTCGTCGGGGCCGACCTGGTCGGCACCGAACTCACGCGTGTCCCCACCGGGCTGCTGGGCTGGGAGGACTTCAAGTCGGCTGCCCCCGACGGCGTCGTCCTGTCGCGCGGCAGCATGCCGAACCGGGACTACGGCCGCAATCCCTACCCCGGGTACGAGGGGTCGGGCGACCAGTTCCTGTTCCGGGGGCCGCGCGACGATCGCCTGGGCCCCAACACGCGCGTCGTTGGCCTGGGCACCGATGTCGACCCGTTGGCGGTCGGCCTTCCCCACCTGCGCGACCAGCAGGTGATGGCGGTGCAGGTCGATGGGCAGCCGGTGACCGTGTGGTGGGCACCGGGCCAGGCTTCCGCGTTGGATGCCGCGTCCGTCGACGACGGCCTGGACGTTGGATCGACGGCCGCCTTCGTGGCCCAGCTCGACGACGCCACCCCACTGTCGTTCGTGGCCGACCAGGACCAACCCGGGCACTTCGTCGACGACCAGACCGGGTCGACGTGGAACCTGCTGGGGGAAGCGGTCGACGGCGACCTGGCGGGAACCCAACTCGAAGCCGTGGCCCACGACGACACCTTCTGGTTCGTCTGGTTCGCATTCCAACCCGACACACGGATCCTTGCCAGCGGTGTCGGCGATGGGTGAGTTTCGACGCGTTGCCGTCGTCGCACTGGTGGCTGCGGTGGCCATGGCGGCCTGCGGCCGCGACGCCGCGACGACCGGGACCCAGCCGGACGCAACCACCCCTGCAGCGTCGACGGCGACGGGCGGGCCCGACCTCGGACCCGACGACGAACCGACCTCGGGCGATGCCGACACCGCCACTGGTCCGCGAGTTCCCGACATCGAGGTCGAGTCGTTCGACGGCGCCACCGTCGCGCTGTCGGACGGCAGCGGCACGCCGATGGTCATCAACTTCTGGGCGTCGTGGTGCGGACCCTGCGTCGCCGAGATGCCCGACCTCCAGGCGGTGAGCCAGGTGGCCGGGGACCAGGTCAGGTTCGTGGGTCTCAACACGCAGGACGATCCGGACGACGCCGCAAGGCTGGTCGACGAGACCGGCGTCACCTACGAGCTCGTGAGCGACCCCGATGCGGTGCTGTTCGACGCCTTCGGCGTGCGCGGCATGCCATCCACGTTCTACGTGGCCGCCGACGGCACCATCATCGACCGCCACACGGGCCTGCTGACGCGCGAGGCACTGCGTGCAGATCTCGCGACGCATCTCGGAATCGCCGTGCCCGCGACGCCACCGCCAGCGAACTGACGGACCGTCCCGACGGCATCGTCGCGGTCGCCCGGTCGACGGCCATTGTGAGCACCACCGGTGGGTCGCACGACGCGATGCCTGCATCATGACTACGTTCCGCTTGGTCACCTGCTCCCTCCCGACTCCTTCGTCCCCAGCACGTCACCGTTCGCCCCCACGCCACCGTTCCGCCCACGTCACCCTTCCCCCGTTCCCCTCCCACGTCACTCCCTCCCAGTCACTCCTCTCCTCCCACGCCCGCTCCCTCCCACACACGAGGCACGCGATGGACGGCGCCATCGACTCGATCGCGTTCGGCACGCCGCTCGTGCTCAGGCACCTGCGCAGTCCGCGCGGTGCCAGCATGTTCGACCTGCGGGTGCAGGACGGTCGGGTCGTCGAGATGGCCCCCTCCCTGACACCGCCACGCGATGTCGAGATCGTGGAGTGCGACGGTCGTGTCCTGCTGCCGGGCCTGTGGGACATGCATGTCCACGTCGGCCAGTGGGCCCTGCATCGTGGGCGCATCGACCTGTCGTCGGCCACCTCCGCCAGTGAAGTTGCCGCAGTGCTGGGAGCCGCCAGCGCCGGTCGCGGTCGCGACGACCTGGTCATCGGCGCCGGCATGCGCATGGCCTTGTGGGAGGTGGCCCCACACAAGGACGTGCTCGACGCCGCCACCGGTGACGTGCCGGTGGTCGCGGCCAACGTCGACCTGCACACGGCCTGGTGCAACAGCGCGGCGCTGGCGCACTTCGACGTGCCCGACCACGAAGGCGGCGACAACGGCCTCGTGCGCGAGGCATCCGGCTACCGCGTCCTCGAGGAACTGGCCAACCTGCCGACGACGGTGCAGGATCGCGAAGTTGCTGCCGCCATGGCCGCCGCCGCGGCCATGGGCATCACCGGGGTGAAGGACTTCGAGTTCGTCGACTCGACGCTGGACTGGCAACGTCGGATCGCGGCGTCCATGCCATCGGTGCGCATCGAGACCACCGTGTACCTGGCCGCCCTGGATGCAGCGATCGCGCGCGGGCTTGCCACCGGTGAGGTCGTGCCCGACACGTACGGACTGGT
Source organism: Nitriliruptoraceae bacterium (assembly GCA_035267125.1). Taxonomy (GTDB): domain Bacteria; phylum Actinomycetota; class Nitriliruptoria; order Nitriliruptorales; family Nitriliruptoraceae; genus Salsipaludibacter. Next base: position 4,470 of record DATFMD010000226.1, read on the forward strand.
GCGCGCGCCCCACCTCAAGTTGTTCACCGACGGCGCGCTGAACAGCGGCACGGCCCTGTGTCACGAAGTCCGCGGCGATGGCACGGCCACATCGTCAGGTCACCGCGCGATGACGACCGACGACATGCTCGCCGCCGTGCGCCGCGGGTGGGCAAGCGGGATCCAACCCGACATCCACGCCATCGGTGACCTCGCCGTGACCGTGGCCCTGGACGTGATCGAGGAGGTCGGGTGCCCGGCCAGGATGGAACACGTCCAACTCGTGGCATCCGACGACATCGCCCGGTTCGCACGCCCCGACCTCGTCGCCAGCGTCCAGCCGGCGCACTGCACCGACGATCGCGACGTCCTGGACCAGGACTGGGCCGACCGCGCCGACCGCGCCTATCCGTTCGCGTCGCTGCTGGCCGCCGGCGCCCGCCTGGAGTTCGGCACCGACGCACCGGTGTCACCACTGGACCCCTGGGCAGCAATCAGCGCTGCAGTGACCCGGACCGACGACGATCGGCCCCCATGGCAGCCCCAGGAGTGCATCGACCGCCGGGCTGCCCTGGCTGCTTCCACACGTGGCCGCACCGGCATCGTGGTTGGCGACGTCGCCGACCTGGTCGTGGTGGACGACGACCCGCTGACCTGCCCGGTCGAGGCGCTGCGCGATCCCGGCGTGGCCTTGACGCTGCTGCAGGGCCGTCCCACGCACAGGACCATCTGACCTTCCCTGTCGGCATGCCGTCGTCGACGGACCGCCGGCAGCCCGGTCGGCGGAAGGCTTGGCAGGTGGAGCATCCGGGCCGGCGTCAGGACGTCGCGGCGGCTGCGTCGCGTCCGCGCGTGATGCGCACTGCCGCCTCGGTGACGGGCACGGGAAAAGGCGCTGAGGGCTTGTGGACGGTCACCGTGACCTCGCGCACGCGTTCGTCCTCCAACACCATGGCGGCAAGCCGGTCGGCGAGACGTTCGATCAACTGGTGGGGTTCGCCGCCGACCAGGTCGACGACACGCTGGGCGAGGCGGCCGTAGTCCACCGTGTCGGCAAGGTCGTCGCTGGCAGCGGCAGGTCCCAGGTCGAGGCCGACCGCCAGGTCGACCACGAACTGCTGGCCCAGGGCACGCTCATGGGCGAGCACGCCGTGCGTTCCCCACGCACGGATCCCGGTCACCTCGATGCGGTCCACCTTGGGCCCTCCCGGACGGTCTCGACGGCGTGCCCCGGATGCAGCGCAGCCTACTGCGCCGGCATCCGGGCCCGACCGCCGGCGGGTCAATCGCCGTCACCGGCCAGCACGCGCGCGACGTCGACCGCCTGTCGGGTGGCCACGACGTCGTGGGCCCGCACGATCAGCGCACCCGCGGCCACCACCAGGGCCGCCACGGCGGCGGATGCAGGATCACGATCGGCGGGATCGTCCATGCCGGTGATCGTGCCCAGGAAGGACTTGCGCGACACGCCGATGACGACCGGTGCGATGGCGGCCAGGGTCGTGGTTGCGCGCAGCAGGTCGAGGTTGTGGCGCATCGACTTGCCGAACCCGATGCCGGGATCGATGGCGATGCGATCGTCCGCGATGCCGTCGTCGACCAGGCGATCCCGGGTGGTCGCCAGGAACTCGGCGACCTCGGCGACGACGTCGTCGTAGGCGGGCTCGTCCTGCATCGTTCGTGGCGTGCCGACCATGTGCATCAGCACGTAGGCGACACCACGATCGGCCACCAGCGGCAGCAGGTCGGGATCGAAGCGACCAGCGGAGACGTCATTGACGATGACGGCACCGGCATCGATGGCAGCGGCTGCCACCGATGCCTTGGTGGTGTCGATCGAGACGCGCACGCCGGCCGCCGCCAATCCGGCCACGACCTGTTCGGTCCGGTCGATCTCCCGGGCCCCCGACACGGGCGCGGCGCCGGGCCGCGTCGATTCGCCACCGACGTCGACGATGTCGGCGCCGGCTGCGACCAGCGCCAACCCGCGTGCCACCGCGACGTCCGGGCTCCCGTCCTCGCCCAGCGCCAGGCCGCCATCCGAGAACGAATCGGGCGTGACGTTGAGCACGCCCATGACCACCGGTCGGTCACCACCCAGCACGTCGTCAGCCACTCGCCACCCGCCGACCCGGCGCCCACGGTCGCGCACGCCCTCGGGGTCGTCACCTGATCGCTGCACGTCTCCGCCTCGTCTCGACACGCCGACCGGCGTTGCGGCGACACGGTAGGCGAGCACCGGGCATCATGACCCCTGGATGACGGGACCGCACCGCCACGGCCACCGGAGGCTGCCATGACCTACTCGATCGTTGCCCGCGATGCCGCAACGGGACAACTGGGCCTGGCTGCCCAGAGTCACGCCTTCGGGGTCGGGCGCATGCTCAACCACGTCCAGGGTGGGGTCGGCGCGGTCGCCAGCCAGGCGATGTCCCTGTACGAACACGGCACCCGAGTCCTGGCGGACCTGGCAGGCGGCGAAACGACCGGGGAGGCACTTGACCGATCACTGGCGCTGGATGCCAGCTCCCCACATCGCCAGGTCACCGCGATCTCGGCCACCGGCGAAACCGCCGCCCACACGGGCGCGGACTGCCTGCGTTTCGCCGGCCACCACCAAGGTGGCGACTTCGTCGTGGCCGGCAACATCCTGGTCGACGAGGACGTGCTCGCTGCCATGGTCGCCGCCGCCGAACAGCCGCATCCGTCGCTGGCTCGCCGAATGCTGGCGGTGCTCGAGGCGGCCGAGGAATCCGGCGGCGACATGCGCGGACGTCAGTCGGCCACGATGATCGTTGCCAGGGCGGAAACGACGGGTGAGCCGCTGATGGATCGACCCGTCGACATCAGGGTCGACGACCACCCCGATCCGTTGCCGGAACTCGCCCGCCTGCTCGACGTGGCCGAGGCCCACGCCGCCATGGAGATCGCCGAACACGCCGTCCTCGACGGTGACCTGGACACTGCCCGCCAGGTGTATGCCGCCACACTGCCCCGCATGGGTGACAACCTCGAGTTCCACGTCTGGACCGCCGCCACCATGGCGTCTGCCGGCCATGCCGACGATGCCGCCGACCTCATCGCGACCCTGGCCGACGCACCGGACCGTGACCGCTGGGAGGACCTGTGCCGGCGACTGGCGGAACGCGGCTACGTCGATCCCGCGATCGTCGATGACTGGTGGACGTGACCACCGGGCAGGATGGTGCAGAATTCAGGCGCGACCCAGCAGCGAGAAGGCTTCGGCGCGAGTCTTGGGGTCGTCACGGAACAGGCCACGGACGGCCGAGGTGACGGTCTCGGCTCCGGGCTTGCGGATGCCACGCATCTCCATGCACAGGTGGCGGGCCTCGAGCACGACCATGACGCCACGCGGCTGCAGGGTCTGCTCGATCGCGTCGGCGACCATCGTGGTCATGCGCTCCTGGACACCGGGCCGCTTGGCACAGATGTCGACGACGCGCGCCAGTTTCGACAACCCGGTGATGCAGCCGTCGGCATTGGGCAGGTAGGCCACGGCGGCGGAGCCGAACCAGGGCAGCAGATGGTGTTCGCACAGCGAGTAGAACGGGATGTCACGCATCATGACGATCTCGTCGTGTCCCTCCGCGAACACTGCCGACACCACGTCGTTCGGGTCGATCAGCAGTCCGGCGAAGATCTCGTCGTACTCACGGGCCACGCGATCCGGCGTGTCGGCCAGGCCCTCACGGTCGGGATCCTCGCCGATCCCCTCGAGCAGCAGTCGCACGCCGGCCCGAATCTTGTCGTGGTCGAAGGCCCGCTCGGGCTGGACGTTGGTGACCGCTCGAACTCGGGCGATCGACTCGTCGCGTTGTGTGGTCAAGACTGCGGCCGGGACGACTCGGCGTCGGTGGAGGAGTCACCGAAGTCGCTGTCGGCAGGCTCGGCGCTGTCGCCCTCGCCGTCGCCTTCGGCCGCGCTGCCACCGTGTCCGTTGGTCGAACTGCCGTTGGTGCTGCCGTTGAGGGTCGAGGCCTCGTACCGACGCAGCAACTTGATGACGTCGACAGGATCGTGGCCGGCGGGGGCAACCGCTGCCCGGGAGGCGCGCGGGTGGACGTCGGCCAACACCTCGGCCAACCGCTCACCCTCCAGCGTCTCCTCCTCCAACAACGCCTGGCCCATCGCCTCGAGCACGTGGTCGTTCTCGACCAGCACCATCAATGCCTCGTCGTGGGCGAGGTCGAGGAGGTGGCGGATCTCCCGGTCGATCTGTTCGGCGACCTGCCCGGAGTAGTCCGGCGTGTGACCGAACTCCTTGCCCAGGAAGGGCTGGGAGTCCTTCTGGCCCAGCAGGATCGGTCCCAGCCGGTCGCTCATGCCGTACTGCGTGACCATCTCGCGCGCCAGACCGGTGGCCTTCTGGATGTCGTTGGAGGCACCGGTGGTGATGTCGCCGATCTTGAGTTCCTCGGCGACGCGACCACCCAGCATCATCGCCAACTGGTCGGTGAGTTCACCCCGCGTGGCATACGACTTGTCCTCGGTCGGCAGCGCCAGCGTGTAGCCGCCGGCGCGACCACGAGGGATGATGGTGATCTTGTGGATCGGGTCGTTGTGGGGCAGTGCATGGCCCACGATCGCGTGCCCGGCCTCGTGGTAGGCCGTGATCGTGCGCTCCTTGTCCGACATGAGCTTGGTCTTGCGCTCGGGTCCGGCGATGACGCGATCGATGGCCTCGGCGAGTTCGGCCTGGCTGATCTCCTTCTTGCCGAACCGGGCAGCCAACAGCGCGGCCTCGTTCACCAGGTTGGCCAGGTCCGCACCCGTGAAGCCGGGAGTCTGGCGTGCCAGCACCTTGAGGTCGATGTCGTCGGCCAGCGGCTTGCCACGCGAGTGGATGCGCAGGATGGCCTCGCGCCCGGTCAGGTCGGGACGGTCGACGACGATCTGGCGATCGAACCGTCCGGGACGCAGCAGGGCCGGGTCGAGGATGTCGGGACGGTTGGTCGCAGCGATCAGGATGATGGCCTGGCGCTGGTCGAAGCCGTCCATCTCGACCAGCAACTGGTTGAGGGTCTGCTCACGCTCGTCGTGGCCGCCGCCCATGCCGGCCCCACGGTGGCGACCGACGGCGTCGATCTCGTCCATGAAGATGATGGCGGGAGCATTGGACTTGGCCTGCTCGAACAGGTCGCGCACACGTGACGCACCGACACCGACGAACATCTCGACGAAGTCGGAACCCGAGATCGAGAAGAACGGGACACCGGCCTCGCCGGCCACCGCGCGGGCCAGCAACGTCTTGCCGGTGCCCGGAGGGCCGAACAGCAGTGCGCCCTTCGGGATCTTGGCACCCATCGCCTGGAACTTG
>DATFMD010000227.1:0-2275 GCA_035267125.1 Nitriliruptoraceae bacterium
CACCCCCCCGGGCCCACGACCATGGCGATCATCGCGTTGACCAGGAACAGCGCGGCCACGACTCCGCCGACTGCGAGCAGCGCCATGACCCACCGCGGCAGGCGCTGCCCGGTTCGGGCTGCCATCCATGCCAGGCCCACCACAGGCATGGCCATGAAGGTGATGCCGTGCAACACCCCCATGGTGAACAGCAACGCGCTGATGCGATCGAACGCCTGATCCACCTGGTGCGCCGCTGACGAAAACACCGGGACGCTGGGCTCCCATGCCACGGTCATCACGACCATTCCGAGGAACACGAGGTTCCAGGCCACGTCGAGCAGCGAGACCAGATTCACTGCCGCCGACTCCGAGCCTCGGAACACGGCCCGCAGGAAGTCGCGGCCGGCGTCGTCCAACAAGGGTCGGATCCCCACCACGATCGCGATCATGACCAGGCTCTCGACGAGCTCGAACAGGCGCCACTCGAACACCGCCCCACCCAGCACGCCACCGCGAAGAGCCGCTGCGGCCAGCGCGATCGCGACCGCCACGACGGCCAGCACGAGTCGCCGGCGACGGCCTCGCCGCTCGGCGTCCTCGACCAGCGATGCCTCCACGCGCTCCCACAGGTCCGGCGCCGGTTGGAAGTCGTCGGCTGCCGACAGGACCTGTTGCAGGCGCGTCTCGACTGCCACCCGGCCGTTCGAACCGGCCCCGTCCGGAGCGCGGTCGCCGCGACCGGCACGTCGTGGGTCACGGTCGCCGGGGCGATCGTCGGGTCGGTCGTCGGCGTGGTCACGCCGGCCGCCGTCGTGGTCAGTTGCCATCGCGACCTCCCAGGCGAAGCTGCAGCGTGGCCAGGCCACGCCGGACATGGGTCTTGACAGTGTTGGGCGAGATCCCGAGGGTCTCGCCGATCTCGCGCTCGGTGAGTTCGAGGTGGAAGCGCAGGACCAGGCAGTCGCGTTGCCGCTTCGACAGGTCGTGCAGGGCACGCATCACCCGCTCGCCCTCGTGGTCGGAGACCAGTCGGTCCACGACCGTTGCATCCAACGGCGCCGGCAGTGGATCCCTGGGGCGCCGCGCATGGTGGCGACGAGACATCAGGCCGCGACGGTTGTGGTCACGCGCCAGGTTGCAGACGATCGAGCGCAGGTAGGCAGCCGCCGCGCCGCTGTCCTCGATGCGGTGCCGAGAGCGGTGGTAGCGGATGAACGCCTCCTGGACCAGGTCCTCGGCGGCGTTGCGATCGTCGGTGAAGATGCGTGCCAGCCGCACCAACGCCGTGCCTTCGGCTCGGAACAGCTCCTCGGCCGTGGGTGGGGACGTGGGTGCGGCGCTGGGTGGTTCGGCGAGGGTGCCGGTGCGCCCGAGCGCCACTGCGGAGGCCGGCTCCCCACCGGCCTCCGCGTGCCCCGCCGTCGACTCCGACAAACCCCCGCCGTTCGTTCAGCCCAGGTCGAGGCATGCCAGTCGGACCGCCGAGTCCTGGGGCCAGTGGATGACCACTGCCTGCGCGTCATCCCGCGCGACGTGGCCATGGACCGCCGACCCGTTGCCGACGCCGTCATCGTTGGTGGTGAAGCCCGGCCAGATCTCGTTGACCGCGTCCACGGCACCTCCGACGACGTCCTGGTAGTGCCCGCCCCCGGGCGGGTTGGACGAGCACGGTGCGTTGTGCACGTGCACCTTGTATTCCTGGTTCGGGTCCAGACCTCGAACGTGCAGCCTGATCCGGGTCGTGTCCGTTCCGGGAATGCGCACCATCACGGCGTGGCCGCTGATCTCGTGGCCGAGTTGCGCACCACCGTCCAGCGTGGTGAACGTTCCGTGGGTGGTCGTCGCCCCCTGGGAGGCACTGGCCGCCGGGGCCAGCACGAGTCCCAACAGCACCATCATCAGCAGGAGTGGTCGAATTCGTCGCATGATTGCATCCTTGTCGTCCCCGGGCAGCCCGGCGGGCCGCCTCGACACTGCATGGAGGCATCAGTCCAGGACGTCCACGGGTGTCCCCGCAGCCTGTTGGCGGTCGGGATTGCCCAGCGTGAGCAGTCGCCCCACGACCGGCAGACTCAGCACGTTGAACCCGTGCAGCAGCCCCATCAGGACCATCAGGCCCCCGATGCGCAGCGTGCTCGCCTGCAGTTGGGCGCCACCGACGGTCTCGGTCCACCCGACGTCGGGCGTGAACTGGACCACGAACATCACGTAGGCCCCGAAGATCAGGTAGTACGCGAAGTCCATCAGCAACAGGTAGCTCTTGCCGGTGCGCGGGTTCTGGCGAAACACGTCA
>DATFMD010000228.1:0-13565 GCA_035267125.1 Nitriliruptoraceae bacterium
CCGTGCTGCTCGTGGAAGGCCGTCTGGAGCGGATGCCAGGTCGACTCGTCGGCCTCGTCGGTGGCCATGCCATGGATCGTGGTGACCTCGCGGCCATCAGCCTGCACGGCCAACACCGTGCAACTCTTGACCGATTGGCCGTCGAGGTGGACGGTGCACGCCCCACAGTTGGAGGTGTCACAGCCGACGTTGACGCCGGTGAGTCCAACGTTCTCACGCAGGTGGTGCACCAGCAGGGTGCGCGGTTCGACGTCTGCAGCGTGCGTCGAGCCATCGACGTTGATGCTGATTTCCATGGTGGCGGTCCTTGTCCGAGGAGGCTGGCCGACCCTCCGGCGGCGCGACCTCCACGGGGTCGTGCAGGCGGCGGCGCCAAGGGCGTGGGACCGACACGATGCACCCCCCTGCCGCAAGGTGTCGGCCTGTCCATCCACGATAGGCAGCGGTGGCGCCGCCGTCAGTCGATCGGGGTCGGATCTTGGCTGCCGACGAAGCAGTAGCCCACCCCACGCACGGTCCTGATCCGACCGTGGCCGACCTTGCGGCGCAGGTAGCCGACGTAGACGTCCACGACGTTGGACCCGGGATCATGCTCGTAGCCCCAGACATCGGCCAGGATGTGCTCACGGGTCAGCGTCTCGTCCACGTTGGTCATGAACAACTCCGCGAGCCCGAACTCACGGGCCGACAACTCGTGGCTGCGTCCGCCGGCGTGCAGTTCCCGGGAGCGGAGGTCGAGACGCACGTCGCCGACCTCCAGCCGCCGGCTCGACTGGTCTGACTGGCGATCCCGCAGCCGCACGTTGATGCGGGCAAGCAACTCCTCGAAGCGAAACGGCTTCGTGACGTAGTCGTCGGCGCCCCCATCGAGTCCGCCCACGGTGTCCTCCACCCCGCTGCGCGCCGACAGGATGATCACGGGCAGTTGTTCACCCCTGTCACGGATGCCTGCCAGCACTTCGTGTCCGTCCATGCCGGGCAACCCCAGGTCCAGGATGACCAGGTCGAAGGCGTCATCACGGGCCACCGCATGGGCGGCATCGCCGTCGCCGACCACCGCAACGTCGTGCCCCGCCGCGGCCAGGCCCTTCGCGATGAACGAGGCGATCCCGGGTTCGTCCTCGACCAGCAGGATGCGACTCACGAGACGACTTCGAGGTCACGCGCCGCCGCGTCCTCCTGGTCGCGACCACCGTCGCCTTCGGGAGCGTCCGATTGCGGGATCACGAGGCTGATGGTGGTCGAGCCCGGCTCCGATGCGATCGTGACCGCGCCGCCATGCGCGACCGCGATGGCGTCCACGATTGCCAGTCCCAGCCCGGCACCCTCGGATCGAGGTCCGCGGCTGCCCCTGCCGAAGCGTCGCAGCACCGTGGCCACCTCGTCGGCGGGGATGCCCGGACCGACGTCGTGCACCCACAGTGACAGCGCGCCGTCGGTGATGTCGGCACCCAACGAGATCGCCGTCCCCCTGGCCGTGTGCTGTTGGGCATTGCGCACCAGGTTCATCATGGCCTGGATGATGCGTTGTTGGTCGAGCATGACGATCGCCTGCGGCGTGTCGGCAACCACGACCTCGTGCCCCAGCAGCGCCTCGGCCCGTTGACCGAGGTCGGTGACCAGGTCGACCAGGTCCAGGGGCCGCAACACGACGAAGTCCGGCTGGTCCTGGCGTGCCAGGACCAGCAGGTCCTCGACGATGCGCGACATGCGATCGAGTTCGCTGTCCACGATCGCCATGGCGTCGGCGTTGCCCTCGGGGTCCTCGTCCAGCATCTCGAGTTGGCCGCGGATGATGGTGATGGGGGTCCGCAGCTCGTGCCCGGCATCGTCGACGAACTGGCGTTGCAGCGCGAAGGCGTCCTCGAGGCGGTCGAGCATGCCGTTGAAGGTGCTTCCCAACTGGCCGATCTCGTCGCTGCGCTCGATGTCGATTCGCGCGGTGAGGTCTTCTTCGGAGATGGTCTCGGCGGTGACACGCAACTGGCGCAGCGGTCGCAGGACGTTGCCCGCGGCCCACCACGCCACCAACGAGGCGAGCAGGAACACCGCGAAGGAGGCGACCGCGGCCAGTCCAACGGCTCGGTCGACATCGGCGAGTCGCGGGGCCATGTCGATGGTCGCCACCAACACGCCGGCGCCGCGGTCGCTGGCCGCGACCGGTGCAGCCAACAGCTTGACCGCGTCACCGTCCAGTTCGACCTCGCCACTGGTCGGTTCCGTCACGGTCGACCACGGCTCCAGGATGCCGGACTCGACGATCTCGAGACCCGGCAGGTCGGACGCCCAGGCCTCCCCGTCCACGAACACCACGACTGCGCTGCCCTCGACGCCGACACGCGCTGCGAGGTAGGTCCTGGCGATCGCGCCGACGTCACCCCCGAACGGTTCGCCCGTGGCCGGGTCCACGCCACCGGCAACCTGCTGGAACTCCGTGACCGTGCGCGACAGTTCGGCGTCGACGTCCTGCTCGACCCGGCTCAGGAGGAACTGGCGTTGGGCAACGAGCGCAGCAACCAGCGCAACTCCCAGCAGCAGCACGTACCAGCCAAGGATCCTGCCCCGTGCCGAACGGCTCCCGGTCACCATGGCTTCGCTCCGTCAGCGCACCACGCGGTCACCGTGGCTGACCAGCCGCACGTGACCGACGGATGCCCCGGCGACCATGCCCGCTTCCCCCGTCCGCGATCTATCGACACGACCACGAACCCATGTCGAGGGGTGGCATCAGGCCGCCAAGCACGATGTCACGTCCGACGTTGCCGGTGCGTTCGAACGTCATCCGCAGCGGCTGCGCCGACGGATTGGTCGCGGTGTCCAGGACCACCAGGACGGCGTCGTCGACGTCGTCGGGACGCCCTGATCCGGACGATGTTCCCCACACCCGTACCGTCGAATCGGGCGAGGCGGCCGCCTCGATGTCGGTGTTCGGCGACAGCCCGACCCCTGCACGATCGTCGATCCCGAACAGTTCGTTGCCGGCGTTGCCGGTGCTGTCGAGACCGAACACGACCATCGCGGACGTGACCCCCACGCGACTGCCGCTCCATGGCGCGGCGCTGCCGGACTGCACTGCGCCGGCCCGGTGGAAGGACACGTCGATCACCACACGGAAGCCGCCGGCCTGGTTGCCGGGGTTGCCCCGCAACACGGCCGCTCCCGCGGCTGCCGGGAATGGACTGCGGGCATCGGTGAGCCATTCCTGGCCCGCTGCCAGGGCATGCGTGGAGTCGACGACGCGCAGCACCATGTCGAAGGGGCCATCAGCAGTCTCACCGGCATTGCGGGCCACGGTGACCCGCGCACCCGATGCATCCGTGAAGGCGTCACGGTCGGCCAGGTCCAGTCCCGGCAACCTGTCCCGAGCCGGCCAGGGGCACGTCGCCCACGGCGACCCCGTGGGGGTCGGCGGAGTCGTTGGCGGCGGGGTGGCGGGCGGGGACGTCGGTGGAATGGTTGGCGGGGCGGTGGCTGGTGGGGTCGGGCTGGGCGTTGGATCCGGAGTGGGTTCGATGATGGGCCGCGGCGCGGACGTCGGGAGCGGGTCCGGTGGGGCCGACGGGCCCACCGGACCCGCTCCGGCGGGGACGCCAGGGGGGTCCAACGCCGCGGGCGGCGCGATGACCCCGCCCTGACCGTCGCCTGCTGCCAGGGGTGGGAAGGCGCTGGCACCGCCCCCCGGGACCTCGGCGCCGGCAGTTGCGCCAGCGGTCGGCTGCGCACCGGCATCTGGAGGACCGGTCGGGGCAGTCGTGCCGCCACCGCCGAGATCCGATTCGGATTCGGGTTGCTCCGTGGCAGGGTCGCTGGCGACCTCGCCTTCCGGGTACCCCACGATCTCTGGAGGCACGACGCGAAATCCCGGCTCGGGTGCGACGAAGGCACCACCAAGCGCCACGATGTCGGGCATCGTGTCGTCGTCGAGCACGCCCGACCCCACCGCAATGGCGACGACGGCGGCGAGGGCGATCGCGACGGGAAGGATGTACTTGGGCATCGATGGCCTGCAACGACCGGGAGCACTTGCGAGCCTACATGCGGTCAGGACCGTGGCGATGCCAAGACTGTCATTCCGCACCATGGTGTTGACGTCAGTGTCGACTTGGTCGCGATGCGCCGCCCGGTCCGAACGCCCAGAACGCCCAGAACGCCCACAGGCTGGGCGCAAGGACCACTGTCACCCGCTGGGCCCTGTGAATGAGGATTCCCTCACGAACGAGCCGGCGGCGGGCCAGGACCGTCACCAGGGACGCGTGGGCGGGTCCGGCGGCACGGGTGGATCAGCCACCGATGTAGGACATCTCCACCCGCTCGGACGACGGGGTCGCCTCCGTGCGCACCTGCGAATAGCGATCGGTGCGGTGCGTCCACGTCGACGTGATGGCGCCGCGCACCTCGTCGTCATCCGCCCCTGAGCGCACGAGGCCACGCAGGTCGTGGCCACGCGCACCGAACAGGCAGGTGAACAACTCGCCGATCGACGACAACCGCGCGCGCGAACACGTGGCGCAGAACGGTCGCGTCACCGAGGCGATCACCCCGACCTCTCCCGCCCCGTCGAGCCACCGGTAGCGCTCGGCGACGGCGCCCGACGCTGTCTGGACCCCGTCGATGGCTGCTTCCTCGATCGAGTCGGGGGTGACTGCTTCCAGGGGCGCCACCGAGGCCAGCATCTCGATGACTTCCGCGGCCGGCACCACGTCGTCGAGGCGCCACCCATTGCTCGCACCGACGTCCATGAACTCGATGAACCGCACGGTCACCCCGACCTCGCGTCCCCACCGGGCCAGTGGGACGATCTGGTGCTCGTTGACGCCACGCTTGACCACCGTGTTGACCTTGGCCGGAAGTCCGACCCGTCGGGCAGCATCCACTCCGTCCAGGACTGCTGCGACCGGGACCCGGGTGTCGGAGATGGCGCGGTGGACGTCGTCGTCGAGTGCGTCCAGCGAGACCGTCACCCGCTGCAGGCCGGCCGCGGCGAGATCGGCGGCATGACGAGGCAACAGCGACCCGTTGGTCGTCATGGCGAGGTCCTCGACGCCGTCGATGCCGGCAAGGTCGGCGACAAGGTCGGGGAGTTGCTGACGCAACAGCGGTTCACCGCCGGTCAGGCGCAACTTGCGCACGCCCAGGTCCACCATGATGGTGACCAGGCGGATGATCTCCTCGAACGACAGCAACTCATCGCGCTCCAGGAAGGCGTGGTCAGGGCCGAACACCTCACGCGGCATGCAGTAGCGACAGCGAAAGTTGCACCGATCCGTGACCGAGATCCGCAGATCGGTCAGTGGCCTGGTCATCATGTCCAGGACGGGCAGGGAGGGAGAAGCCATGTCACCAAGGTACGCCGTGGCGTCCCACTCGACCATCACGCCGAGCCCGGGCGTCCCCGCCGATCCCGGTGCGGCCGGCATCCCGTGGAATGTCCCGGCGCACGACACCGTTCTCCCGTTCGACACGTCCCGACCTCCACGTCCCCACCCCCACGTCCCCACCCCAGGAGCCCGGCAATGGCCCTCGATCCCGACGTCCGTGACTTCATCGGCACTGGTCGCAACTTCGCGGCCCTGACGACGCTGTTCGACGATGGATCGCCCCAGACCAACATCATGTGGGTGGGCGCCGACGACGACCACGTCCTGATCAACACGGAGATCCATCGTGCCAAGTTCGCCAACGTCGAGTCAGACCCACGGGTCTCGGTGACCGTCTGGGACAACGACAACCCCTACCGCTACGTCGAGGTTCGTGGACGCGTGGTCGACACCATCGGCGGGGACATCGCACGCGACCACATCGATGAACTGTCCCAGCGCTACACGGGCCAGGACTACGCCAACCCGATCCAGTCCGAGCGCATCATCGTGCGCATCTCACCGGAACGGGTGGTCAAGCGGCTCTGACGTCCGCCGCAACACCCGGCCCGGTTGTCAGCGCCCCACGAAGGTGGCCTTGCCGGGACCGTGTTCGAGGAACGAGGCCACCCCGATCTCCTTGTCCTCGGTCGCGAAGGCGGCGGCGAACAACTCCTTCTCGAGCGCGAGTCCTTCCTCCAGTGGCAGGTCTGCACCCCGGTCGATGGCCTGCTTGGCCAGCGCCATCGAGGCCGGACCGACCGCATAGGTGGCTGCCGTCGCCACGGCGCGTGCGTACACCTCGTCGGCCGTGTGGACACGATCGACGAGTCCGAGCTGGCTGGCTTCCTCCATCCCCACCATCCGGCCCCCGAACACCAGCTCCTTGGCCCTGGTCGGCCCCACCAGGCGCAACAGGCGTTGGGTGCCACCGGCACCGGGAAGCAATCCGAGCAGGATCTCGGGGAACCCGACCTTGGCATCGTCGGCCGCGAAGCGGAAGTCACAGGCCAGGGCGAGTTCGAACCCGCCGCCCAGGGCGAATCCGGTGATGGCCGCGATCGTCGGCATCGGTGCGCCTGCCAGCGTGTCCATGGCTTGATGCAGCACGCCGGCGCCGGCGAAGGCCTCGTCGCGTCCCCAGTCGGGGAATTCCTTGATGTCAGCCCCGGCCGCGAACACCTTCGGCCCACCCCACACGACCAGCGCGCGCACGTCGTCGGTGTCGATCGCCTCGGCCACGCAGGCCTGCAGTTGGCGACACACCTCGCCGGAGATCGCGTTCATCGGGGGCCGATCGAGACGGATCTCGCCCACGTTGTCGTCGCGCACGTGCAGTTCGACGAGTGCACCCATGATGGTCGGTCTCCTGCGTCTGGAGGCAGTGGTCGCGAGGTTTCGCGACACGCGGACTGCCGTGTCCCGGTCGCGAGCGTAGGTCGGCCGATCGTGCCCGGTGGCGCCTGCCAACTCACTGCGGCCACAGGAGTCGGACCACTGCGAGCAGGCCAACCACCACGATGACCGTCCGCAACGTCGGCGGCGACAGCCGCCTGCCGACTCGTGCGCCGACCTGGCCTCCCACGACCGAGCCCAGGGCAACCAACAGGGCGATGTGCCAGTCGACGTCGGCCACCACGATGAACAGGATCGCGGCGACGCCGTTGACCACCGCGGCCACCACGTTCTTCACGGCGTTGTTGCGCTGGAGGTCGTCGGGCATGGCGATCCCGAGCATCGCCAGCAGGATCACCCCCTGCGCAGCTCCGAAGTAGCCCCCGTAGACGCCCGTCATCCCGACGCCCAGTCGCAACGGCCACGACGACCTGCTCGAGGAGTCGGTCGGGGACTCGATCGGCGCCTCGGTGGGTACGTCGGTCGGTGCCTCGGTGGGTGGATCGGCCGACGGCCGGTCTGCACCGGTCTGCAGCGCCCGCCGACGCGCCAGGGTGGCAGCCAGGTGCGGCTGCGCCAGCACGCCCGCGAGCGCCAGCAGGATCAGCACCGGCACGATCGCGTCGAAGGTGGCGGACGGCAACGACAGCAGCAGGACGCCTCCCAGCAGCCCGCCCACACCCCCGGCTGCAGCCAACGCCCTGGCCGTGGGCCACTGGCCGACCAGTTCCCGTCGATAGCCGATCGCCCCGCTGACCGACCCTGGCACCAGCCCCACCGTGTTGGACACGTTGGCGGTCAACGGCGGCACGCCGAGCAGGACGAGCACCGGGAACGTGATCAAGGTCCCCGAGCCCACGATGGTGTTCATCGTGCCCGCGGCCATGCCTGCCACGAGCACCGCGAGTTGTTCCCAGCCGCTCACGGGGCGCTCGCCCGACCGGGCCAGGCCGCGATGACCTCGACCAGGTCCCGCGGGGTGTCGACATCGCGGGGGCGGGGATGGGTGACCACGACCTGTTCGACGTCCAACTCGGCCAGGACCTCGCGACCGGTTGCACCGGTGCCGGCCAGGCTGACCAGCGCCCCATGTGCGGCACTGCCGAAGCCGACGGGGTGCCCGGGACCGTCAGGATGGCGGATTCGGGCGGCGGGAGCACCGGCAGCGAGCGCATCGACGACGCGGATGACGTCGTCGACGACCAGTCCCGGTTGATCCGCCAACGCCACCACCAACGGGCGCGGACCGGCGGCTTCCGCTGCGACGGCCAGCGACGTGCCCATTCCCGTGGCAGCGTCGGCGACCTCGACCGTGGCGACGCGGCCGCCGCGATCCGACCCTCCGGCAGCATGGGCGGCGTCGGCAACCGCACGGGAACCCACATCGGCCCGGGGGCCCACCGCCACCATCACGTCCAGTCCGGCGTCGAGCATCGTCGCGACGACGTGACCCACCAGTGGCTGGCCGGCCACCCGGGCGAGTTGCTTGGGGCCCCCGAAGCGGCGGCCGGTGCCCGCCGCCAGCACCACGCCCAATGGTTGCGGCGGC
Organism: Nitriliruptoraceae bacterium; assembly: GCA_035267125.1. Classification (GTDB taxonomy): domain Bacteria; phylum Actinomycetota; class Nitriliruptoria; order Nitriliruptorales; family Nitriliruptoraceae; genus Salsipaludibacter. The sequence goes on from DATFMD010000228.1 coordinate 8,302, forward strand.
CCGCTCAGTGGTCGACCTGGCGGGAAGGCGCGAGGTCGGCATCGCCTGGCCCCGTTCCCGTCGCGGCCCGGTCCCGGTCCGGCTCCCACGATGCCGGCAGGTCGTCGGTCTCGACTCCCGGCGGGGTGTGGGCGGGCGGCGTGTGGATGGGACCGGAGCGTTCTCGCAGGTACCCGGCACTGCGGCCTCGCGTGGCGGCCATGACCTCGGTCACGATGGCCAGGGCGATCTCGTCGGGCCCCTCGGCCCCGAGGTCCAACCCGGCGGGGCCATGGACGGGGGCGAGGTGCTCCTGCGTGATGTGGACGTCCTCGGTGGCGAGATGGTCGACGAGTCGTCGCAGCCGCTGGGACGGACCGAGCATGCCCAGGTAGGCCAGGCCCACCGGGGCGAACGCGGCGAGGTAGTCGGCATCGCGCATGAAGTTGTGGCTCATGACCACGGCTGCGGTGCGGCCGTCAGCGCCCGTCGCAGTGGCGGCATCGGCCGGTTCCGCATGGACCAGTTCGCTGGCACCGGGAAACCGCTCCGGCGTCAGGAAGGTGGCGCGATCATCGACGACCACGACCTCCCACCCCAACGATGCGGCGCGAGCCACCAGCGGCACCGCGTCATGACCGGCACCGCACACGAGCAGTCGTTGCGGTGGGGTCGCCCGTTCGACGAACAGTTCCAGCCCGTCCACCTCCACGACGGTGGTGCGATCCTGGTCGCGCACGGCTGCGACCGCGGCCGCTGACAGGTCGCCGCCGTCATCGGCCGTCGCGACGCCGTCCGCCTCGGAGCCGCCACCGACCGCACCATCGACAGCGGGCGACGACCCATCCGACGGTGCGGAGTCGAGATCCAGGTGGTGACTGCCCAGCATGGCCGTGTCCTCCGGCCCGATCACCGTGACCAGTCGAAAGGGCTGGCCGCTGCGCCGGCCGGCGTCGAGCAGGTCCAGGTGCTGTCGTCCACCCGCGGCCGCTGACTCGACGATCACCTCCATGGCGCCGTTGCAGCCCAGGCCCCAGCCCCAGATGGCCTCCTCGTCGGCCGTCAGGTCGAAGACCTTCCTGCGCAGCACCCCATCGTCGATGCTTTCGGCACCCAGTTCGAGCACCTCGCCTTCCAGGCACCCGCCTGACAGGTTTCCGACCCACGAGTTGTCGTCGCGCACCAACAGGCGTGCGCCCGGACGCCGATAGGTCGAACCGGCAACCGACACGATGGTCGCCAGGGCCCAGGGCCGACCGATGGCGTCCAACTCGGCCGCTGCCGCCACCACCTCCTGCAGTTCATCCATCCCTGGCCACCCTTCCCTTGTCGAGTTCACACATCGGCGATCACCTCGGCGAGCACGTCCAGACTGGCGACGTCGTGACCACTGAGGAAACGGTCGACGCTGGGCAGCGCGGCCGCCATGCCCCGGGCCAGTGGTTCGTAGCGCGGATCCGCCTTGAGCGGATTGACCCACACCACGGCATGCGCCTGGCGATGGAGGCGCTCCATCGAGTTCGCCAACAGCTCGACGTCACCGCGCTCGAGCCCATCGGACACCAGTACCACGACGGCGCCCCGAAGCAGGCCCCGTCGCCCCCAGTCGCGATGGAGTCGATCGAGACTTTCGCCGATCCGGGTGCCGGCGTCCCAGTCGTGCACGGCCGTCGTCGCGGCGTCGAGGGCCTGGTCGACCGTGCCGGCCTCGAACGCGCGCGTCAGGCGAGTCAGGCGAGTACCGAACGTGAACACCTCGACGCGCTTGGCACGTACCGATGCGGTGAAGGCGAACTGCAGCAGCGCGCGGCTGTAGTCGGCCATCGAACCGGACACGTCCAACAGCAGGACGAGGGTGCGTTGGCGTCGACGACGGCGATGCCAGACACGCCGGACGACCTCGCCGTCGGTGCGCATGGCCTGGCGCAGTGATCGCCCCAGGTCCATGCGGTGGCCACGGCGGGCTGGGCTGGTCCTGCGGTGACGCTGCATCGGCACGACCACGTCGATCGTGGCCATCAGTCGTCGCATCGCCACCAGTTCGTCGGCAGTGGCATGGTCGAAACGGCGGTGGCGCAACTGTTCGTGGGCGCTGGCAACCGCTCCCGGTTGGGGCTCGTCGTCGGGTTCGTCGTCGCCCTCGCCCGACGAGTTGTCGACCCACACCGTGTGGGGCTCGGCAGCCTCGTCGTCGGCTGGCGGGGGCTCGCCCAGGAGTCCGACGAAATGGGTGCGGAACCCGCGGTCGTAGAGCCCCCGGTCCCCCGGCCGTGCCACGAGCGTGGTCCGGCCCGCCCAGTAGACGTCGACGAGGTCGACCGGGGCAAGTTCCGCGGCCGCGGCCATGAACGTCACGACCCGGTCCGTGGTGATGTTCATCCCGCCGGCACGCAGTGTGGCCACGAAGTCGTGCAGATCGTCGCGCAGGTCGCGTCCGCCGGGCTCCAGGGGCATGGCTGGACGAACTTCGCCGCCAGCCTCCCAGCCGCCCTGCCCGGGCAGCCACCACGCCAGCGTGACGTCAGGGTCGGTGGCCGAGTCCATGCTCATCCGGCCAGGAGGTCGTCGAGGGCGACCCGCACGGCCTGGAAGTCGTCGCGGTCCTTGATCAATGCGGACAGGCTGTCGACCATGGCCTGTTCGTCCAGTTCGGTGACGTCGAGCAGCGTGAGTGCCCGGGCCCAGTCCAGCGACTCGGCCACACCAGGCGGCTTGAACAGGTCGAGCTGGCGAATGCGGGCCACCACGTCGGCGACGCTGCGGGCAATCCCGGCCGGCACCTCGGGGGCGCGCAGCCTGATGATGCGCGCCTCTGCCTCCATGGTCGGGTGGTCGATCCAGTGGTACAGCGCCCGGCGGCGCAGGGCCTCGTGCAGGTCACGGGTGCGGTTGGAGGTCAACACCACGATTGGCGGGGCCGGCGCCGCGACGGTCCCCAGCTCGGGGATGGTCACCTGGAAGTCCGACAGGACCTCGAGCAGGAACGCCTCGAACTCGTCATCGGCGCGGTCCACCTCGTCGATGAGGAGCACGGCGCGGTCACCAGCTCGCAGGGCCGCCAACAGCGGACGTTCCAGCAGGAATCGTTCGGTGTAGAGGAGGTCGGCCATGCCGTCCAGCGTGGTGGCGGCACCGGATTCGTTGAGTGCCTCCATCGCCCGCAACTGGAGGAGTTGCCGGGGGTAGTCCCAGTCGTACAGCGCCTGGGAGGCGTCGATGCCGTCGTGGCACTGGAGGCGGATCAGGTCGAGGTCGAGCATGGCCGCGACGACCTTGGCCACCTCGGTCTTGCCGACGCCCGCGTCACCCTCCAGCAGCAGGGGCCGTCCCAGTCGAAGGGCCAACGAGATCGCCGTGGCCAGGCCACGGTCTGCGAGGTAGTCCTGGTCCAGGAGGTGTCGCTGGATGCTGTCAGGATCGCGATCTAGAGTGGTCGTCGCGTCGGTCGGTGCTGGTGCGTCAGTCAACCGCGAGGCCTTTCGAGTCCCGTCGAGCGACGGTGCGCCGCGACACCCCCAGCGACACGCCGTGTGATGGTCGGGCGGCCGGTGAACCCGGTCACGCCGTCGACGACATGTGCGAACCGGGCGTGCAGGCCACGCTACCGCCTCGATCGAACGGGAAGTACGAGATGCCCCATCCCATGCACGATGCCGAGCACCACGATTCCAGGCCATTGAGGGGTCACGCGGCGACTGTCATCACGTCCTCGGACGGGGTTGCGCACGGCACCCGTGATGATGCCTCGGGCGCCCGACTCGCCGACCTGTTGTCAGGCGCCGGGGCGATCGTCGCCGATCGAGTGGTGGTTGCCGACGAGGTTGCACAGATTCGTGCGGCCATCACCGCCGCGATCGACCACGGCAGTCGGCTGGTCGTGATCACGGGCGGGACCGGGCTGGGTCCGCGTGACGTCACGCCGGAGGCGATCGCCGGGGTCACGGGGCGGGCCATCCCGGGCCTGGGCGAGGCGATGCGTGCCGCTGGTCGACGTTCCACGCCGATGGCGGACCTGTCACGGTCGATGGCGGCAACCGTCGGGTTGGCGCTGGTCATCGCCGTCCCGGGCAGCCCCAGGGGCGCCGTCGAGTCGCTGGAGGCCGTCCTGGGACTGGTCCCCCACATCCTCGACCTCCTGGCCGGTGACACCGAGCATGCCGACGACATCGAGCCCACCGACGACACGGAACCCACCGACGACGGCGCCTCGGACACCACCACCCGGGACGCGGACCACGGCGAGACGATCCACCATGCCCATGCGACGGTCGGCACCGAGGTCGCGTCCGGCGCTGCCGCCCAGTCGGCACGCGTCGACCATGACCATCCCGACCACGTCCACGGTCCGGACTGCGATCTCGCCCACGGGGTCGGTGACCAGCCCGCCGCCGGCACGCTGATGGCCGTGTTCGCCTCGCCGTTGGCAGCCACGCTGCTGGCCTGGGGCCGCGAACTCGGCTACGACGTCGTGCTGGTGGATCCCCAACGACCTGCCACCGATGGCACCGATGGCCTGCGGGTGGTCGCGGACCCGGGCTCGGCCGACGATGCCACCGACGTCGTCGTCACCGACCACCATCGCGACGAACTGGCCGACATGCTCGACGTCGCCCTGGACACTCCGGCCCGATTCATCGGCCTGATGGGCACTCGGCGCCACGAGGGTCCCCACGTCGACCCCCTGCGCGAGCGCGGTCGCGGCGACGACGACCTGGCCCGCATCACGCGACCGATCGGACTGGACATCGGATCGCGCACGCCACCCGAGATCGCCGTGGCCACCCTTGCCGACCTGATCGCCCGCCGCACGGGTGCCACACCCTGATCCCGAGTCACGGCACCAGGCCTCGCGTCCACCGTGTGGGTCACCGTGGGCGCCTCATTCGGGGCTGTGGCCGTTGCCGCCTGCGCGCAGCCAGTTCTCGAGGCCACGGACGGCGCGATCGCCCACCTTCTCGAAGCCCTTCTGGACGAACGAGTCCACCCAACCGCCGGGACCCTTGAAGGCGAACGTCGCGTCCCAGGTCACCTCGACTGCGCCGTCGCTGCCCGCGACCGTGACGTCGTCGACGCCGTGGGCGTACCACGTGTCCGTTTCGTGCACGACATGGCCGGGCCGTTCGTAGGCCGTCGTCGTGTAGGTGAAGTCCCGGCTGATGCCGCCACCCAGCACGACATCGAGATCCCATGTGGCTCCGACACCGACACGGGGACCGGCGTCGCCGACTGCCGACGAGCGCACCCCCGGGTCCCATTGGGCGGCCTGCGAGAAGTCCGCAAGTGCG
>DATFMD010000229.1:0-4008 GCA_035267125.1 Nitriliruptoraceae bacterium
TCGCCGATGTCCACGGGCCCGATGCCATCACCTCGGTGGACATCGGCGCGCTGCGCCATCGAGCCAAGCAGGATGTCTCGCTGATCCCGATGGCACACGACGTCGCCGCCACGATCCTGGGCCTGCGGACGGTCGAGCACGCCGCCGTGGAGGGCACCGGCCATCCATCCAACGCGACATCGGCGTCCCGCACTGCGGCGAGCGCGACCGGTGCGAGCGCGACCGGTGCGAGCGCGGACCGGGGTCCCACTCCCGGGTCCGACCACGGTCACGTTGGATCGGGTCGCCACTTGCCCTGTGCGGGACCACAGGGTTTGCTGGTCGTCCGTCCACCTCGGGGGATGGCCGGGACACCGACCACATGAGCCACCAGGGTGATGGCACGACAGCGCCGCGCCATCACGACACATCGTCCAGCGCCATCTGACACCCGTTCGAGGATTGATCCGTGACGCCAACCGTGCCATCGTGGCTGTCGGCCCACCACGCGACCCTGATGGGCATCATCAACGTCAACCCCGACTCGTTCTCGGATCCTCGGCGCGACGTCGACCTGGAGGAACGAGTCGCCGTCGCGCGCCGGCAGGTCGCGGACGGTGCCAGCGTCGTCGACCTGGGCGCCCAGTCGGCTGCCACCCACCTGCCGGTCGTGGACGCCGATGTCGAGATCGCAGCCCTGGTGCCGATCGTGGAACAACTTGCCGGCGACGGCATCGTGGTCAGCGTCGACACCTACAAGCCGGCCGTGGCCGAAGCCGTCCTGGCTGCGGGCGCATGCATCATCAACGACTACTCGGGGGTCGAACACGACGAAGTGGTCGACATCGTCTCACGCCACGACGCGTGGTACGTGCTCACCCACAACCGCGGCAAGCCCAAGCAGCGCCTGACCGAGGCCAGGATGTACGCCGACGTCACCGGCGACGTGATCACGTTCTTCGAGCGCCACCTGGACCGACTCGACGACGCCGGCCTGTCCCCCGATCGGGTCGTCCTCGATCCCGGCGTCGACTTGTCCAAGACGCCCCAGCAGACGCTGGAGGTGCTCCGAGACGTGGACCGCATCAGTTCGGCCTTCGACCTGCCCCAACTGTGGGCGATCTCGCGCAAGGACGTGCTCGGCGTGGCCACCGGCCGTGAACCCGCCCGACGGGATCCGGCCACCCTGGCCGTTCTCGACCACTTCCTGGACCGACCGGCCACCCTGTTGCGCGTCCACGACGTCGCCGGCGCCGGTGACTACGTCTCGGTGCGGTCACTGCTGCGCGGGGAGACCCAACTCGGCGACCATGCCCTGCTCGACCCGCGGCTGTACCGCCAGGCCCCGCCCGGCGCCTGATCCTGCCTCCACGCCCACCACGCTGCACGGCACCCCGTACACCCTCCCAGTGGGCGTCGATCCGACCACATCCGGGCCGATCCATGCCCAGCACCCCGACATCGGCGCCGCCGATCCGCCCACGGGGCTGACGGGGACTATCGTGGCCGGCCATGGATCCGATGCCCCCACCCCTGACCCCCCAGGACCTGCCCGCAGATCCGATGCAGGGCTATGTCCGCTGGGTGGACGACGCCCGCGAGGCGGGCGTGGTGGATGCCGATGCGGCCGTGGTCGCCACCGCCACCCGGGACGGCGCCCCGTCCGCGCGCGCCGTGCTGATCCGGGTGGTCGACGAGCAGGGCCTGGTCTTCTTCACCAACCGCCACAGCCGCAAGGGAGGGGAACTGGCGGCCAATCCCCGGGTGGCGGTGACCGCGGTGTGGACCTCGATGCATCGCTCGGTGCGGTTCGAGGGGACGGCTGAGCCCGCCACCGACGGCGAGTCCGATGCCTACTGGGCGACGCGGCCGCATGGCTCCCGGTTGGCGGCCGCGGCATCACCGCAGTCCGACCAGATCACCCGGGGCGAACTCGAGGAGCGCTGGGCCGCGCTGGCCGACCGGTACCCCGAGGGCACCACGATTCCCCGTCCCGACCACTGGGGTGGCATCCGGGTGCGCCCGACCACGGTCGAGTTCTGGCAGGGGCGACGCTTCCGCATGCACGACCGGCTGGTGTACACCGCGACCGCGGATGGCTGGACGACCACGCGACTGGCGCCGTAGATGAGCGGGCAGTCCGGCAACGGCATGGGCGGTCCGTCGGATCCCTTCGGCAGCCGCAAGCGCCTGGCCAGGTCCTCGCGTCCGGGCGCCTATCGCCGCACGTTCCTGTGGGGGTTCTGGAGCATCATCCTCATCGCGGCGGTCACGCTCGTCGACGTGGTGCTGCGCCAGGCGTGGCCGGCGCTGGTGACACCCGCACTGCTGTGCCTGGCCGCATGGATGCTGTCACGCACGCACTTCCACCAACAGGCCGTCGCCGACCTGCCGCCCGCAGACGGCGAGGCGTCGTTCCGGCAAAGGAAGGCGGCCCTCAAGGCCCACGAGCGAGCGGAACTGGTGTGGGGCCTGGCAACCCTGGCCGCACTGGTTGCCGCCCTGGCCTCACCCCTGGTGCTGTCCTGACCCCATCGAAGACGTCGAGTGGGACGATCCGATCACGACCGTGATCGAACCGCCCCACTCGGCGCGGAACATGATGGTGATGCGGTCAGGGAGGCGACCGGCGCCTCCCGGTCAGCCCTTGCGATCCCTGAGTTCCTCGACCAGCGCCGGCACGACGTCGTAGAGGTCACCGACGACGCCGAAGTCGGCGATCTGGAAGATCGGGGCCTCCGCGTCCTTGTTGATGGCGACGATGTTCTGGCTGGTCTGCATCCCGGCACGGTGCTGGATGGCACCCGAGATCCCCGAGCCCATGTAGAGCATCGGCGAGATGGTGCGACCGGTCTGGCCGATCTGGTAGCGGTGCGGGTACCACCCGGCATCGGTGGCGGCACGGGACGCACCCACGCCAGCACCCAGCACGTCGGCCAGTTCCTCCATCAACTCGAAGCCGTCCTCGTTGCCCAGGCCACGGCCACCGGCGATGACGATGGCTGCCTCGCCGATGTCGGGACGGTCGGCGGACGCCTCCTTCTCGACCGACGTCACCACGGCCTTCGTGGCTGCCTCGGACAGGTCGAAGTCGATGTCGACGAGCTCGGGCAGGTCACCGTCGACCTGCTCGCGCGGGAAGGCGTTGGCCGAGATGCCGAAGATCGGGAACTTGCCGTCGGCAACGCGCGACTTGGTGATGGTGGCGCCACCGAAGACCTCCTTGGTGGCCACGATCGTGCCGTCCTCGACGGCCAGGTCGGTGGCGTCGGTGATGACACCGCCATCGATGCGGATGGCCAGGCGCGCGGCAACGTCCTTGGTGTGGTTGGACGACGCGAAGAGCAGTGCCGAGACGTCGTGCTCGTCGATGATGGTCGCCAGCGCCTCGACCTTGGGCAGCGTGACGTAGCCGTCGGCGTCCTCGGAGTCCCACCAGTACAGGACCTGTGCACCGTTGGCGCCGAGTTCCTCCTCGGCGTCGTCGGCGTCCTCACCCAGCCATGCAGCCGCGACCGTGTCGCCGGTTTCGGCGGCGACACGGCGGGCTGCGGTCAGCATCTGCAGGCTGACCTTGCGGGGCCCATCTTCGTTGTGGTCGATCAGGACGAGAATCTGTGCCATTGCGATGTTCCTTCGTCAGTCGTTCGAGCAGCGGGCGTTCGAGCAGCAGGGTCCGGGGAGGCGGAGCGCGCCACGCGTGCGGCGCGGTCGACCTCAGATGAACTTCTGCTCCTCCATCCAGTCGGCCAGGTCGGACGCAGCCGAGCCTGACCCGTCGTCCTCGACGATCGTGCCGGCAGCCTTGGGTGGTCGCGGTTCGAACTCGTACATGGTGGCGGCGGCGTCGCCCGATCCGACGGCGGCGGCGTCGACGCCCAGGTCGGCCAGGGACTTGACGGCCAGCGGCTTGTTCTTGGCCGCCATGATCCCCTTGAAGTTGGGGTAGCGCGGTTCGTTGATCGCCTCGACGACCGACACCACGGCCGGCAGCGTCGACTCGACGACGTCCCAGCCCTCCTCGTGCTC
>DATFMD010000230.1:0-5165 GCA_035267125.1 Nitriliruptoraceae bacterium
GTCGCGCACACCGGACTGGAACGACTGTCGTCGGTGTCCGACGTGCTCCACGGGTTGCCCATGGAGCACTCGATCAGGATGGCGTGGTGGCACGTGCCACGAGACGAGATCCCGACGGATCCCGAAGCGCGCACCGACTGGCTCTACGAGTGGTGGGAGCGCATCGACACCTGGATCGATGCACACCAGGAACCCGGCATGCCCGATCCCAGGGTGCGTGACTGAGCCGTGGGCCGGCCACGGGGAAGCGGAGCATCGACGTGTCCCAGTGGAGCCGGGAAACAGTCCGCCGGGTTCAGCGGTGGTGCCAGGACAACAGGATTCGAAACGGCTCGGAATTGGCCCTTGCCTTCGAGTTGCAGGCCACCTATCATTTAGTTGATCTCCACAACTTATTGTCCGACCGACCGAGGTCCCCATGTTCTTCACCGATGTTCCCACACCCATTTCCTACGAGGGCCCTGACTCGGACAACCCACTGGCCTTCCGCTGGTACGACGCCGATCGCGTCGTCGGGGACAAGACGATGGCCGACCACCTGCGCATGGCTGCCTGCTACTGGCACAACTTCAACTGGCCCGGTTCAGACGTGTTCGGCGTCGGCACGTTCGATCGCCCGTGGCTGGAACCGACCGACGACCCGATGGCCGCCGCCCGCGCCAAGATGGCCGCGGCGTTCGAGTTCTTCGAGAAGCTGACGATCCCGTACTACTCGTTCCACGACTTCGACATGGCACCCGAAGGCGCCACGCTGGCCGAAGGCGTCGCCAACCTCGATGCCCTGGCCGACGAGGCTGCCGCCCACATGGAACGCACCGGGGTCCAGTTGTTGTGGGGGACCGCCAACCTGTTCGGCCACCCCCGATACGCGGCCGGCGCCGCCACCAACCCCGACCCCGAGGTGTTCGCCCACGCGGCCGCCCAGGTCAAGCACGCCATGGACGTGACCCATCGCCTCGGTGGCGCCAACTACGTCCTGTGGGGCGGGCGTGAGGGCTACGAGACCATGCTCAACACCGACCTCGGACGCGAGTTGGACCAGTTGGCCCGGTTCCTGCACATGGTCGTCGAGTACAAGCACGAGATCGGCTTCACGGGCACGCTGCTGCTCGAACCCAAGCCCCAGGAGCCCACCAAGCACCAGTACGACCACGACACCGCCACGGTCGCCGGGTTCCTCCATCGCCACGGTCTCGAAGACGAGTACAAGGTGAACATCGAGGGCAACCACGCCACGCTGGCCGGTCACGACTTCGTCCACGAGGTCGCCACTGCCGTCGAGGCGGGCATCTTCGGCTCGATCGATGCCAACACCGGCGACGACCGGTTGGGGTGGGACACCGACCAGTTCCCGTCGTCACTCGAGGAGATGAGCCTGGTGACCTACCACATCCTCCGGGGTGGCGGGTTCACGACCGGTGGCTACATGTTCGACACCAAGCTGCGCCGCCAGTCGCTGGCACGCACCGACCTCTTCCATGCCCACATCGGTGGCATGGACACGCTCGCCAAGTCGTTGCTGGTGGCCCAGGCCATGATCGACGACGGCCACCTGGCGGCTGCCGTCGAGCAGCGCTACGCCGCATGGTCCGAGGGGCTCGGGGCTGAAATCACCGCCGGCGACCACGGGCTTGCCAGCCTGTCCCGACTCGTGGCCACCGAGGGCATCGATCCGGCTCCCGTGTCAGGGCGCCAGGAGGAACTCGAGAACCTCGTCAATCGATCGATCGAACGGCTGCACCGCGCCTGAGCCACGGCGTCGAACCAGGCGTCCCCGGCGTCCCACCCAGCGGCCTCGGCGTTCCACCCGGCGGCCTCGGCGTCGCACCCAGCCGCCGCGGCGTGGCACCCAGCCGCCGCGGCGTCGCGCGACTTCGGTCGTGACATCGGGCGACTGGGCCGCGACGTCGCTCGGCGGGCCACGGCGCGCACGCATGCGACCGCAACGGAACTCCCACCCACCAAGGACCCCCCGATGCCACTGGTTGCCGGAGTCGACTCGTCCACCCAGTCCACCAAGGTCATGGTCGTCGACGTCGACGATGGGGCGACGGTCGCGATCGGCCGGGCCGCCCACGACGTCGTCGGCGTCGACGGTGCCCGCGAATCGGATCCCCGGCAGTGGCGCGACGCCCTGGCTGCGGCGCTGGCGGACACGGGTCGTGCCGGTGAGGTGGCCGCGGTCGCCGTCGCCGGCCAGCAACACGGGTTGGTGGTGCTCGACGACCAGGGCGCGCCGATCCGGCCCGCCAAGCTGTGGAACGACACCCAGTCGGCGCCCCAGGCCGCTGCCCTGGTCGACCACTTCGGTGGCCCGACGTGGTGGGCCGACGAGGTCGGCGTGGTGCCCGTCGCCTCGTTCACGGCGTCCAAGTGGCAGTGGTTGCGCGCACACGAACCCCGGGCAGCGGCTCGTGCGGCCACGGTCTGCCTCCCGCACGACTACCTCAACCGCGTCCTGACCGGGCGAGCCATCACCGATCGTGGGGACGCGTCCGGAACCGCGTGGTTCTCGAGTGTGCACGATCAGCTGGTGGACGAAGTCCTGGACCACATCGAGTTGTCGCCGACCCTGTTGCCCGAGGTGGCCCGCGATGGCCAGGCCGGTGTCGTCACGACCGCAGCAGCCCGGGCCTTGGGGCTGCCGGCAGGCATCCCGGTCGGGTCGGGCACGGGCGACAATGCCGGGGCGGCGTTGGGGCTGGGTGTCGCGGCCGGTGCCCCGATCGTGAGCCTCGGCACGTCCGGCACCGCCTTCGTCGTGTCGGATTCCCCCGTGCAGGACGGGTCCGGCGTGATCGCCGGGTTCGCCGACGCGACCGATCGCTGGTTGCCGCTGGCCGCCGTCCTCAACTGCACGCTGGCCGTCGACCGGATGGCCGAACTGCTGGGCCTGGACCGCGGCGACGTGGCCGAATCGACCGACGTGGTGGTGCTGCCATGGTTCGACGGGGAGCGCACGCCCAACCTCCCGGATGCCCGGGGCAGCATCGTGGGCATGACCCACCGCACCACCGCGCAGGAGGTGTTGTGGGCCACGCACCTGGGTGCCGCCCACTCGCTGGTGATGGCGTTGGAGCACATCGGCGAACTGTCGGGCGGGCTGGATGATGCCGCGCCGCTGACCGTCGTCGGGGGCGGTGCGAAGGGCTCGGCGTGGCGCCGCGCACTGGGCGTGCTCACCGGTCGGCCACTGCGGATTCCGGCAGTCGAGGAACTGGTCGCCCGGGGCGCGGCCGCCCAGGCTGCGGGCCTGCTCACGGGTGAGGGACCCTACGAGGTCGCGAGACGCTGGGGTACGGGCGGCACGACCATCCCGCCCCTGGACAAGGATGCCGCGGCCCGCCAGCGAATCGACGCCGTGGTTGCTGCACTGGAGCCGCTCAACCAGTCCACCCCCTGGTGACGGAGACAGCCTTCGGCGGGTGGACCGCATCGGGCGATGGCGTCGTCGAGGACGTGGCCGGGGCTAGGCCGGCTCGCTCAGGTTGCGGCCATGCTGGTCGCCATGTCGGTCGTGGCAGTGGCGGTCGTGACGGTGCCGGCCGTGGCAGTGGCGGTCGTGGCGGTGCCGGCCGTGGCCGTGTCGAGGACACCGGTCAGGGTCAGCGCCGCCGCCCCCCGAACCGCCGCCGCCAGTTGGAGCTGCGACGGCAGGACGTCGATGGTTTGCACGCGTGAAGAGAGCACCCGGCGGGCGAGTTCATCGGAAACCGCCGGCGCCAGCCACGGGTGCAGCGCCGTGAAGTAGCCCCCCAGCACGATTGCCTGGGGTGACAGCAGGTTGACCGCCATCGCCAGGGCGGTGCCAAGCAGGCGGCCGGTCTCGTCCAGGGCGGCCGCGACGTGTTCCTGCTCGGCCGCTGCCGCCAACTGCTCGGCCGGTGAGACGTCCGTGGTGCGGGCACGTGCCGTGACGTCGTCGGGGTCCATGCCGGCCCGACGCAGCGTGGCGTGCAGACCGACGTAGGTCTCGACACAGCCCGTGGCCCCGCAGGTGCAGCGCGGCCCGCTCGGATCCAGCGTCATGTGGCCGAGCTCGCCGCCGAAGCCGAGTGCCCCGCGGTGCAGCCGGCCGTCCACGATCAGCCCGGCGCCGACCCCGACCTCCCCTGACACGTGGATGAAGGAGTCGATCGTGGCGCCGACGCCGACGAGTCGCTCTGCCAGGGCTGCCAGGTTCGCCTCGTTGTCGACCAGCACCTCGAGTCCATCCGGCTCGAACAGGTCGGTCAGGATCTGTTTGGCTGGGATGCCCTCCCAGCCCAGGTTGGGTGCCACGAGCACGTTTGCCCGGTCGACGTCCACGAGGCCCGGAACTGCCAGGTTGGCCGCGATCGGGACGAATCCACGGTCGCGCATGGCCGGGAGTGCGTCGACGACCTGGGTGGCGACCTGGACCAGGGTGTCGCGAGCGTCGCGCGCATGGTTGTCGACCACCGTCACGTGGTGCTCGCGGACGCGGTTCTGCAGGTCGACGATCGCCCATGCCACGTAGCCGACATTGACTTCCATGCCGATCGCCACGAAGACATCGCCGTCCAGTTCGACGGTCCTGGCCGGTCGCCCGACCGAGCCACTGTGTTGGAGGTCACCGTCACGCAGCAGTCGCCGGTCGATGAGTTCTGCCACCAACGAGGAGACCGTGGTCTTGTTCAGGCCGGTTTCGCTGGCGATCCGTGCCCGGCTCGATGCGCCTTCGCGGGCGACCTGCTGCAGGACCACGGCGAGGTTGTGGTCGCGGATGGAATGCTGGTCGGCCGGTGTGGCGACGCCGGCGCTGGCGACGGGGCTTGTGGAAGCGGACACGCCTCCTCCTTCTGGTGGTTGTGCGCCCCTGCACGGACCCATCAGTTGGCACTGGTGGCTTGAACGGCACTGGTGCCTGGAACTGGCTCCACTCTAGTGGCCATTGCGACCGCGACGCCGAATTTCGCGGGATCTGCCTCGAACGTCCACGGGTCCACTGCGGGTGCATCACGCAGATGCCGCATCACGCAGATGCCGGATCACGCAGATGCCGCAGCACGCAGATGCCGCATCACGCAGGTGCACGAGGCGCGGTCCACCAGGGTGGGTCCACCCGTCGCGCGCCACGGTGTGTTCAGCCGACCGTGACCGGGGACGTCAGCACGCGGTCGTGCCCCACCAGGGCTGTGGGGCCC
>DATFMD010000231.1:0-6053 GCA_035267125.1 Nitriliruptoraceae bacterium
GCGGCGCATCCTGGTCCAGGAGTTCGACGTGGACGTGGTACAGACCGGCCCGATGGCGAGCATCGACGACCTCACGACCAACGATCTCGTGGTGGTGTTCGAGGACCGCCTCGAGCCGGCCGACGAGCCGGCGATCACCGAGCATGTCGGCACCGGGGGTCGTGCGATCGTGGCCGTCCCGGAGGCCGCCGAGGACACCGTCGAGACCGGTGCGGGACTTCGCGCCCTGACCGGTGCGCCGAACTGCGACCTCCTCCCGGGAACCCGGGTCGGACCCCGGCCCGGCCGCTACGACGAGACTGCGCTGGCAGTCGAGCATCGACCGCTGGTGGTGCCCGACGACGCGACCACGTCGTGTTGGGAACAGGACGGCACCGCCTACCTGGTCGAACTGGCCGATCCGTCCGGAGGGGCGCTGATCCGCCTCGCGTCCCCGGTGGGGGTGTCCAACGGCATGCTCGCCAACCGATCGGGCACCACGCAACTGGTGGCGTTGTTCGTCCCGCCCTCGGGTGGGCGCATGCTGGTGGTGCAGGGCGATGGCGCCCCGACCCCGGGCGACCTGGCTCCCGAGGGTGCGCTGCCCGATCGGCTGGTGTGGTCGATGTGGCTGCTGGTGCTGGCCGGTGGCCTCTACGTGCTCGCCAACGTCCGCAGGCTGGGTCCGGTGTTGACCGAGGAACCCGTGGTGCGGGTGCCGGCAGCCGAACTGGCGCTGGGTGTGGCCGACCTGCTGCAGCGCCACGGACATGCCGAGCACGCCGCTGCGCACGTCCGTGCCGGCCTGCGCGCCGACCTCGATCGAGTGCTGGGGACGTCCGGCGCCGATGACGCCGACGTCGTGGCCCTGGTGTCCCGCGCGACCGGCCTGGACGCCGAGGTCGTGCGTCGCGCCACCGCCGGCAATCCCGTCGGCGACGATGGCGAGTTGATCGAGGTGGTCGATGCCGCCAATCTCGTTCGTGCCAACCTCGGCCTGTCACCCCACGCTGTTGATTCGCTCACCCATGACCAAAGGCCACGCCGATGACGTCGTCCGCCACTTCCGGACCCGAGTCCAGCGCCCAGGAAGGCGATCCTCGCGCCGCCCTGGTCCGGGTCCGCAACCAGGTCGCCCAGATCGTCGTGGGCCAGGACCATGTCGTGACCGGCCTGATCACCGCCCTGCTCGCCAACGGCCACGTGCTGCTGGAAGGCGTGCCCGGCGTCGCCAAGACCCTGACCGTCAAGGCGCTCGCGGCCGCGTTGGACCTGCAGACGACTCGCGTGCAGTTCACGCCCGACCTGATGCCGTCCGACGTCACCGGCCACATGGTGCTGGTCGACGGCCGCCTGGAGTTTCGGTCCGGTCCGGTCTTCACCAACCTGCTGCTGGCCGACGAGATCAACCGGACGCCACCCAAGACCCAGTCCGCACTGCTGGAGGCGATGGAGGAACGACAGGTGACTGCCGAGGGCACGGCGCGGCCACTGCCGCAACCGTTCGCCGTGATCGCGACCCAGAACCCGGTCGAGTACGAGGGCACCTACCCCCTTCCGGAAGCCCAACTGGACCGGTTCCTGTTCAAACTGGACGTCGGCTATCCCAGCGCCGAACAGGAAGTCGAGGTGCTGACGCGTCACGACGAGGGCATGGACCCCCATGACCTGTCCGACATCACACCGGTGGCCAGTGGCGCCGACATCCTTGCCGGTCGCGCCGCGGTCGGGACGCTGCGCGTTGCTCCTCCCGTTCGCGCCTACATCAGCCAGGTGGTGCGCGCGACCCGCGAGTTGCCGGCCGTGTCGCTGGGCGTGTCCCCCCGTGGGTCGGCGATGTTGCTGCATGCCGCCAAGGCGTGGGCATGGCTGTCAGGATCGACGATCGTCACGCCTGACCACGTGCAGGCGATCGCTCGTCCCACCCTGCGCCACCGCCTGCAACTTCGGCCCGAGGTCGCGCTGGAGGGTGCCACCGCCGACGCGGCGCTTGACCGCGTCATGGCGACCGTGCCGGTGCCGCGATGACCCAACCGGTCGAGGCCGTCGGCCTCGTGCACGCCGAACCAGAGATCGCGCCTGTGGCCACGGTGGCCGGACCGGCGGTGGGCTCGCGTGCATGGCTGGCGTCGTGGCTGCCGATCGTGCGGCTGCCGTTGGTCGTGGCGGTCGTGGTGGTCGCGGTGGCGACCGCGGTGGATGCACGGGCCCTCGTGGCCCTGGCGGTGGTGGCGGGTGCCGCGGGCGTCGACTGGATGCTGGTGTCATCGCCGTGGCGGGTGGGCATCGGGCGGTCCGCGACGCCGGTGCTGTCCCTGGGCGACCAGGGGTGGGTGGCATGGTCGATCGCGCCGTCGCGGCCGTGGCGCCAGCGGGTCGCCCTGGCCGATGACCTCGTGCCGACCCTGGGGGTGCAACGACGGGCCAGCGTCACCCTGTCGGCGACCGGCAGTGCCACCGTGACGGTGCCGATGCGTCCTGTACGGCGTGGCCGCCACCACCTCGACGAGGTCGTGGTCCGCGTGGCCGGACCGCTGCGGCTGGTCGCCCGCCAGCACGCGCGCGCCCTCGAGGGTCGCATCGACGTCCACCCGGCCTTCCCGTCTCGTCGCGAGGCGGAACTGCGCGTGATCGATCGTCGCGTGCAGGACGTCGGACGCCGGTCCGTGCGCGCCCTGGGCAGCGGCACCGAGTTCGAGTCCCTGCGTGACTACAACCTCGAGGACCAGATCCGCCGGGTCGACTGGTCGGCGACCGCGCGTGCCGGCAAGCCGATCGTGCGGACCTATCGCAGCGAGCAGAACCAGGTCGTGCACGTGCTGCTGGACACGGGCCGTCTGAGTGCCGGCGTGGTCGACGGCGTCACGCGGCTGGACCACCTGATGGACGTGGGCCTGGCAGTGACCACGGTGGCGGTGGGCGTGGGGGACCGGGTCGGGTTCCAGGCGTTCGCACAGGGCATCGTGGCCGACGTGCCGGTCAGTCGCGTCCCCCACCAGCGGGCGTTGGTCGGAGCGGCCATGGCCGACCTGCGACCGGCGCTGGTCGAGTCCGACTACGAGCGTGCCTTCACCGCCGCGGTCGCGCGGCAGCGTCGCCGGGCACTGCTCGTGGTGCTGACCGACCTGTCGAGCGAGTCGCTGGTCGAGACCCTCGTGCCCGCCCTGCCGGTGTTGCTGCGTCGCCACCTCGTCATCGTCGTGGGCATCGACGATCCGGCGGTTCGGTCCTGGGTGACCGCGCCGGTTGCCACCAGCGACGATGCCTTCCGCGCTGCCGGTGCCGTGCAACTGGTGCGTGCTCGGCGTCGGACGACGACGTTGCTGCAGCAGTTGGGTGCCACCGTGGTCGACCAACCGCCGGATCGCGCCGCCGTGGCCGTGATGGACGCCTACCTGGACATGAAGGCTGCCGGTCGCCTGTGACGGGTCGGTGTCGTCGACGACGCCGTGGTGACCGCCGACCGGCGGTGCCGCCGGGGGAGTGGGTGCCGAGATCAGCGCGTGGGGACCTGCGATGGCGACCTGCCACGGCGACCTGCGACGGCGATCAGCGTTCGCCAACCAGGTCGACGCCGGCCGCGGTGAGGGTGCGCCCACGAACGAGCGGCGCGACGATGCACCCCACGAAGGCCACCACGCCGATCCCGATGCGCAGGACGTCGGGCAACGACGACGGCGTGACCCAGGCCTCGATCAGTGCCGACAGGAACAGCATGGCGGCAGCCGCCAGTGCCACCGTGCCGGCGCGGCGTCCTTCCTCGCCCAGGGCGTGGGTGCGGGTGCGGTCACCCGGCGCGATCAGGGTCCAGCCCAGGTGCACGCCAGCGCCGCCCGCGACGAAGATGGCGGACAGTTCCAACAGGCCGTGCGGCAGGACCAGGCGCCAGAACGTCCACTCGCGGCCGGCGTCGGCCATCACCGACCCGGCCACGCCGAACGCCCACCCGTTCACGGCGGCGATCGCCACCGCCGGACCACCGGCGATGATGCCGGCACCGAACATGCGCAGCGCGATGAAGGCGTTGTTGACGAACAGCCGGATCGCGAACAGCCACGCCGGATACTGGGAGTAGTAGGACTCGAAGGCCTCCTCGACGTAGTACTGGCGATACTCCGCCGGCATCGCGAACTCGATGGCACCGGGGGTCGTCGCGATCCACACCAGCGCGAACACGGCCCCGGCGACCGCGGCAGCGGTCACGACCAGCACGCTCCAGCGAACCCGCCACATCGCCATCGGCAGGCGCACGCCGATGAACTGGGCCATGCGGGCCCGCGTCAGGGTCCGTTGACGGTGGAGCACGGCATTGGCCGACGCGACGACTCGGGTGAGGTGGGCGACCAGGTCAGGATCGCGATAGCGCGACCGGGCGATCGACAAGTGGCTCGAGGCCGCCTGGTAGAGCCGCACGAGTTCGTCGATCTCGCTGCCCGACAGCCTGGCCGGGTCGGCTGCGAGCGCCTCGAGTCGGTTCCACGCGGGCAGGTGCTGGTGGACGAACGCGTCGCGATGCATCCCACCTCCGTGCCTGCGCGGATCCCGTTGTCGGGCGTGGGCGGAACTGTACTGTCGGGACCCATGCGCTCGTGTGCCTGAGGAGGCCAGGTGATGGCAGACCAACGCACGGCTGGCGGAACGGCGACCTCACGCGACGCCATGGCTGCACGCGCTCCCGTGGCCGCACGCACGGTCGGCGGGGCACCGTCGACGCCGTCGACGCCGGCCGCGGTGGTCCAGCGGACCCCTGGCACGGGACGCCGGTTGGTGACGGCAGAGGCGGTCGAACTCGAGATCCCGACGGCGTCGGTCGGCCTGCGGATGCTGGCGCTGCTGTTGGACCTGTTCGTGCTGGCGCTGGCGGTCGGAGTGGTGGGCTGGGTGGCCTTCCAGTTGGTGGAGGTGGTCGACGATGCCGAGGCGATCGTCGTCGTGGCCATCACGGTGGTGGCCGCGACCCCGTTCCTGGTCACCTGGGCGATGGAGGGCGTGACCCGGGGCAGTTCGCTTGGCAAGGGCGTCACGGGGCTGAAGGTGGTGACCGTGGAGGGTGCGCCGATCGGCTGGAAGCACGCGGGCATTCGTGCTGCCATGGCGACGTTCGAGATCTGGGCGACGTTCGGGTTCGTCGCCTTCATGACGGCGATGGTGTCTGCGCGCGGCCAACGGCTGGGTGACATGACTGCCGGCACGCTGGTGGTGCGACGTGCGAACCAGTCGATCAGGGTGGCGCCCGTTCGATTCGTGGCCGATCCGGCGGTGGCGCCGCTGGTTGCGACACTGGATCTCTCGGGCCTCGACGATGCCGACTACCACTCGATGCGGTCCGCCCTGTTGCGGCAGGGCCTGGATCCCACCGTGCACGCCCACCTCTGCGGTGAGGTGGTGCGATCGCTGTGGCCTCGCATCTCGTCAGGGCCGTTGCCGACCAACGTTCCCGCACCCATGGTGCTGAACGGCATGGCGGCCGCGTTCCAGGATCAACACACTGGCCTGGGCTCGCAGGTGGAACCCACCGCTGCGGTGTGGAGCCCGTTGGGCCGCTGATCTCTGCCAGCGCGTGTTCCTGGTCGCTTGGTGCTCCCAGCGCTCGGGCGTGGCGCCGGGCGGGTTGGTCGCTTGGTGCTCCCAGCCTCTCGGTCGTGGTGCCGGGCTGGACGTGCCCTTGGTGCTCCCTTGACACGGTCCAGCGAGCTGTCCCGTGTCGCAGTCCGCTCCGCTTTAGGCACGTCCAGTCCCGACACCATCTCCCTCGGACTGGTGCGCTCCGCTCGACATGCTGGTCGCCGAACCTGATCCCTCGGACTGGTCCGCTCCGCTGACATGCCGGTCCTGCGAGGCCACGAGAATGTGCCCGTGGCCGAACGGCGTGGGCCGTTCGGCTAGGGCAGTGAGTGGATGGGACGGCGACATTGGCGAGCCGGCCGTTCGTGCGGGGTCGCGTTGTCGGCGAGTCGTTGGGGTGGGTTGGTGGCGGGCGTGGTCGATGGGGAGGCGTGATCCTGGGTCAGTCCACGCCGGTCAGGGCGAGTTGGTTGGGCTTGGCTGGCTGGGGCGGAGCGTGTGAGAGTGGG
>DATFMD010000232.1:0-2792 GCA_035267125.1 Nitriliruptoraceae bacterium
GTTGCCCACGTCGGGGTGGCGGCGGACGAGGACCGCGCCGGCGCCGCAGTGCCTGCCGCCGTCGGCAGGGGACGTCGCCACGACACGGCGTCCGCGACTCCGGCAGGCGAGGTGGCGTGATGACCATCGACCCCCGTGCCCTGGCGGGCCTGGAGGCCCTGCTGTTCCTGGCCGACGAGCCGATCGAGTTGCCGGCGCTGGCCTCGGCGCTGGAACTGGACGAGGTCACCACCCGCCGCCTGCTCGACGAACTGGGCCAACGCCTGTCCGAGCGCCAGTCCGGGCTGACGGTCCGCCACGTCGCCGGAGGGTTTCGCCTCTACACCGATCCGGCCACCGACGAGGTGGTCGAACGTCACCTGCTGTCGGGTCGGACGGGGCGCCTGTCGCAGGCGGCGCTGGAGACACTGGCCGTCGTGGCCTACAAGCAGCCGATCTCGCGCGGTGACGTGAGCGACATCCGTGGGGTCAACGCCGACGGCGCGATCCGGTCACTGGTGGCGCGTGGCCTGTTGACCGAGGTGGGACGCGACGACGGCCCGGGCCAGGCGATCCTGTACGGGACCACCACGACCTTCCTGGAACAGTTGGGACTGGTGACGCTCGAGGACCTGCCGCCGTTGACGGACTACCTCGACGCCCGCGCTCCGGATGAACCGGTCGGTCCCGACCTGCGCGAGGCGCGGCGCGCGCTGCAGGCCGGTGGGCGGCTGCCGGCCACGGGCAGTTCACGCTGGGACGGCGAGGCCGTGTCCGACGAACCGATGGACGTCGTGGCGTTGCGCCAGTCGCGCACCGAGTCGTTCACCGACCTGACCGATGACCTCGAACGCGTTGCCCAGGCCGCGATGGCGCGCCTGCAGGAGGCGCTGGCGGCCACGGATGCCGCCGCCGGACCCGATGGCGACGCCGCGACTGCCGGCGCCGACGACGGTTCCGATGACGGCGAGCCTTCCGGTGGCAGCGAGCCTTCCGGTGGCAGCGAGCCGTCCGGCAACGGCGTGGCGTCCGGCGACGGCGAGCCTTCCGACAACGACGACGCTGCTGCCACGACGGATGCGCCATGAGTCGCGAACGAGTGCAGAAGGTGATGGCGGCGGCGGGGATCGCGTCGCGGCGGGCCAGCGAGGAACTGATCGCGCAGGGCCGCGTGACCGTCAACGGCGTCAAGGCGGAACTGGGCTCCAAGGCCGACCCGGCCCAGGACGAGATCCGGGTCGACGGCGAGCGCATCAACGCCGACGTCGACAAGGTCTACGTCATGCTCAACAAGCCCCAGGGCGTGGTCTCGACGGCCGACGATCCCGAGGGGCGTCCCACCGTGACCGACCTCGTGACCCTCCAGGAACGCCTGTTCCCGGTCGGACGGCTCGACCAGGACTCCGAGGGCCTGCTGGTGCTGACCAACGACGGCGAGTTGACCAATGCGCTGCTGCATCCGTCATCCGAGGTGCCCAAGATCTACGTGGCGCTGGTGCGCGGCACCGTCAAGGACCGCACCGTCGCCCACCTGCTGGCCGGGATCGAACTCGACGACGGCATGGCGCGGCCGACCGCCTGCGAGGTGCTCGAGACCCAGCACGACCGCAGCCTGGTCCAACTGACGATGACCGAGGGCCGCAAGCGCGAGGTGCGGCGGATGCTGGCCGAGGTCCACCACCCGGTGCTGCGCCTGGCACGCGTGGCGTTCGCCGGGGTCGAGTTGGGTGACCTGGGGCAGGGCAACTGGCGCTTCCTCACCCAGCAGGAGATCGGACGACTGCACGCGGCCGTAGAAGGCCGCGAAGGCGCCCCGCAGGCGGCTCGCCACGACAAGCAGGAACGCCGCCGGCGCCACGACGCCCGCCCGAACTGAGCCGCCGACCGGCCACCCGACGCGGGCGACCCACGCCCCTGCTGGCCGTACGCTCGCCTGCGTCAACCTCCAAGGACTGCCATCACCATGGGCGACCACCCCACCCGCGAACGTGTCCGGGCCCTGCGCGGTGCCACGACGCTCGACCACGACCATCGTGACCACCTGCTGCTGCGGACCCAGGAACTCATCGATGCGCTGTTCGAGCGCAACGACCTGGACGAGGACGACCTGATCTCGATCGTGTTCACCGCCACCGACGACGTCAGTTCCGCGTTCCCGGCCGAGGCCGCCCGCCTGGCCGGCATCACCCACGTGCCGCTGCTGTGCGCGCGCGAACTGCAGATCGACGGCGGCATCCGGATGTGCATCCGGATCCTCGTGCACGCCTACACCGAACGCACGGCAGAGGAACTGCGCCACCCCTACCTGCACGGCGCACGCCAACTGCGAACCGACCTGCCCGAATGAGCGCCGTCCGCGTCGCCATCGACGGGCCGTCGGGTTCGGGCAAGTCCACCATCGCCCAGGCCCTGGCCGAGCGCCTCGGCGTGCCCCACCTCAACACGGGCGCGATGTACCGGGCGGTCGCGATCGCCTGCCTCGATGCCGGCGTGGACCCGACCGACGAGGCCGCCTGCACCGAGATCGCCGAACAGGTCCTGTTGGAATGGGATCGCAGTGGCGACGACGCGCGGCTGATGCTCGACGGCATCGACATCACCGACCGGTTGCGCAACCCGACCGTCAACGACGCGGTCTCGGCCGTGTCCAGCCATGCCGGCGTGCGCACCGCCCTGGTCGACCAACAGCGACTGGCGCTGGCGGACGGCGGGGTGGCCGAGGGGCGCGACATCGCCGCGGTCGTCATCCCGGATGCCGACCTGAAGGTGTGGCTGACGGCCGACGAGGACGAACGCATCCGCCGTCGGGCCGA
>DATFMD010000233.1:0-2074 GCA_035267125.1 Nitriliruptoraceae bacterium
CGAGACGCTGCGTCGCGAAGGCTTCGAGTTGACCGTCGGCAAGCCGCAGGTGGTCCTGCGCGAGATCGACGGCACCACCCATGAACCGTTCGAGGCACTCACCGTCGACGTGCCGGGCGACCACGTCGGTGCCGTCACCCAGCTGCTCGGCAATCGCAACGGGCGCATGACCGACATGCACCACGGCGCCGATGGCTGGGTGCGCATGACCTTCCACGTGCCGGCCCGCGGGCTGATCGGCTTCCGGACCGAGTTCATGACCCAGACCCGTGGCACAGGCCAGGCCCACCATGTCTTCGATGGGTACGAACCCTGGACCGGTGACCTGCGCACGCGCCCGAACGGGTCGCTGGTCGCCGACCGCCTCGGTACGGCATCCACCTATGCGCTGCTGGGCCTGCAGGATCGGGGCGAGATGTTCGTGCCGCCGGGCACCGACGTCTACGAGGGCATGATCGTGGGCGAGCACACGCGAGGCGAAGATCTCGACATCAACGCCACGCGCGAGAAGAAGGCGACCAACGTGCGGTCGTCGACCGCCGAGGAACTGGTCCGGCTGGCACCCAACCGGGAGCTGTCGCTCGAGCAGGCGCTGGAGTGGATCCGCGACGACGAAGCCGTCGAGGTGACGCCGAACCACGTGCGACTGCGCAAGCTGGAGCTCGACCAGACCCGTCGAGCCCGGGCTGCCAAGCGCACCAAGTGGGGCGCCGCCCCGGCCTGACCGGCCGAGCCTGCCCACGGGCCGGGGAGACGCCCTCCATCGACGTGGACGTCCGGCAGTGGAGGGCGGCGGATCAGGTTGGCCCACCGGTGCAGACGTATGAGCGGTCCTCGTGGAATCCTGTCTCATCGATCACCAGCCTCAGGTGCCCGATGAACCGATTGCCCCCGGCGTCGACGTTCACCGTGTTGAACTGCACACGCACGACGTCCCGGCGCACGTGATCGGTGACGACTTGGACGCCGCGTTCGACGGTGCCGTCGCTTGCCACCGAGTGCATCACGATGCGCAACAGCGTGAGGTTGGGGTGCTCATGGATGGTTGCCGTGTAGACGGCGTCGACGGTACGTGGCTCGCCGGTGCACGGGTGGACGTCCTCGAAGGTGAACTCGTCGACCTGGGTGATCCCCGAGTCCGCGACTGCTGGCGTCGCTGACAGCACCGCCAGGATGAGAGCCACGGCGACGACACCCAGCTGTCGTGTGGTTGTGGCGAGTTGTCGCACGATGGTCATGGGATTTCCTTTGTCCTGGAACGACTCCGGGATG
This sequence comes from Nitriliruptoraceae bacterium, assembly GCA_035267125.1. Classification (GTDB taxonomy): domain Bacteria; phylum Actinomycetota; class Nitriliruptoria; order Nitriliruptorales; family Nitriliruptoraceae; genus Salsipaludibacter. The sequence continues at coordinate 1,273 of DATFMD010000233.1, forward strand.
GGGCCGCATGCAGAACCGTGCATCTCGTGCGCAAGTGATCCGCAGGCACGGGCCGCTTGCGGACTGGTTGCGCCGGGACGGCATGCTCTGAACCCCCGATTGCAGGCTTCGCTGGGCGGTCTGGGCCTAGATTGACGACCAGCGCACGATGGGGAGAGGGGGAGTCATGGGCAGCACGACCTTCACGATCGCCGGGGCGATGTCACTCACGCGCGGCGACGCGGCCGTCGACGATGGCATGTTCGGAAGTGCACAACTCCGCCTGGTGACCACGTTGTTGCTGGTCGAGCGGGACGATGCCTGGCCATCGGAGCTCCTGGCCGACCGCCTGTGGCCGGGCGGAGCGCCCGAACGATGGCGCCCGGCACTGCGCGGGCTGGTCAGCAGGGTTCGAGGCCTGCTGGTGGCTGTCGGGATCGACGGTGACCAAGCCCTGGCCAACGTCAACGGCCGCTACGTCGTGACCGTGCCGGATCTCCAGGTGGATGTCGAGACCGCTCGCCACCACCTCGTGCGGGCGCGCCGCGCCCTGGACGAGGGCCGGGTGGAGGACAGCGAGCGTCTCGCAGGTCGTGCCCGCGCCGTGCTCGGTCGCCCCATCCTGCCCGGCATCGACAACCCGTGGCTGGACGGCGTCCGGCGCCGAGCAGCAGACGACCACCTGGCCGCACTGCTCGTCGTCGGCGAGGCCCGGTATCGCCGCGCAAGGTTCTCGCCCGCGCGGGCGGCACTTCGTCAGGCCCTCGAGCTTGCCCCCTATCGCGAGGACGCGTGGCGGGCCCTGATGCGGGTCGAGTCCGAC
>DATFMD010000234.1:0-2367 GCA_035267125.1 Nitriliruptoraceae bacterium
GTGGGCGCGACATCCCCCGACGGGCCGCCCCGCCGCGTCCCGCGCCTCCAGGAGGCCACCGTGTTCACCACCCTGCTGCACCGCGTCCTGCACCGGCGACGACTCGTCGTGCTGCTGTTCGCCGTCGCCACCGCCGTCACGCCAATCGCGCTGACCCAGCTCGTCGTCGACACCGACCCCGAGAACATGCTGTCCAGCGACGACCCCGTCCGGGTTCGCACGGACGACCTGGCCGACCGGTTCGGACTCGGACCGCAGATCGCGGTCGGGCTGGTCGCCGCGGACGGCTTGACCGCCCCGCAACTCTCGGCGGCGATCGCACTGGAGCCCGAGATCGCGGCGCTCCCGGGCGTCGTCGAGCACGGCGTCATCGGCCCGGGAGCACTGGTCGGGCCGCAGACGCTCGCTGCGCCGGACGGGCTGGCCCGGGCTCGGGCCACGATCGCCGATCATGCGCTGCTCGGGGGGCAGGTCCTGTCGGCCGACGGCACGACCGCCACGCTCCTGGTCGGGCTCGTCGACGATCGAGACGCGCCTGCCGTCGCGGAAGCGGCCAGGCGGCTCGTTGCCGACGACGTGGCCCTGGACGGCACCGAGGTCGCTGTCGCGGGTGCCCCGCTTGCGCAGGAGGCCTTCGGCCGGCAGATGTTCGTGCAGATGGCGATCTTCGCCCCGCTCGCCGCCTTGGTGGTCATCGCACTGGTGCTGGTGTTCTTCCGCGCGCTCCGACCGGTCGTTGCCACCATGACCGTCGCGATGTCCACCGTGCTGTTGACGATGGGACTGCTCATCGGCACGGGGAACACCGTGCACATCATGAGTTCGATGATCCCGATCTTCCTGCTGCCGATCGCCATCCTCGACGCCGTGCACGTCCTCAGCGAGTACGCCGAACGCGCCCGCGAGCACAGCGACCGGACCGCGGCGATCCTCGCGGTCTATGGCGACCTGGTGCGGCCCATCACGTTCACCTCGGTCACGACGGCGATCGGCTTCGGATCGTTGGCCCTGACGCCGATCCCGCCGGTCCGAACCTTCGGCATCTTCGTCGCCGTCGGGGTCGCGATCGCCTGGCTGGCGACCATGGTGCTGTTGCCCGTGCTCCTGCTGGGCATGGACCTGTCCCGCGAGAACGTGCGTGACAGGTCACGGTCGCCGCTGGCGCGGCTCGTCCGTGGACTCGGTGCAGGTGTGCTCGCCCACCGCAGGGCAGTCCTGGGCGCGGCTGCCGCCGTCGCCGTGGTGGCCGGTGCGGGCCTGACCCTCATCGAGGTCAACGACGACCCCGTGGAGTGGTTCCGTGCGGATCACGAGGTCCGTCGCGCCAGCGAGACCCTGGCCGAGCGCCTGGCCGGCACCGCCAACCTGCACCTGGTCGTCGAGGGTGGCCCCGGCGCGCTGGTGCAACCCGGGGCGGTGCGTGCCGTGCACGGCATCGCGACCGACCTGGCCGCCGTGCCGGAGGTCGGCTCGGTCGCCAGCTACACGGCCATGCGCGCGGACGACCCACTCCTGGACCTCCTGGTGACGCCTGACGGCGCGGCGGCCAACGTGTGGCTGCGACTGCGCAGCGGTGACAACCAGACCGTCGAGCAGGTGCTCGCGCACGCCGACGACGTGCTGGCCGCGACGCCGCTCCCCGACGGCCTGCAGGCCTCGTGGGCCGGACAGGCCGTGCTGAACCTGACCTGGCAGGACCAGATGGTGTCGGGCATGGTGCGTTCGTTCGCCGCGGCGCTGGCATTGCTGGTGTTGGTGCTGGTCGGGCTGTACCGCTCCGTGCGCTGGGGCCTGCTGGCAGCCGTCCCGGTCGTGTGGACGGTGCTGATCACCTACGGCGCGATCGGCTGGCTCGGGATCGACTTCGACATGCCGATCGCCGTGTTGTCCACGCTGGCGCTGGGCATCGGGGTGGACTTCGCGATCCACTTCGTGAGCAGGTTCCGCACCCTGCGCGACCGGACTCCGGATTCCCGCGCGGCGGTCAGGCAGTTCATGGAGGAACCGGCCCGAGCCGTGACCCGCAACGCGATGATCGTCGCGATCGGGTTCGTGCCGCTCGTGTTGGCCGACCTGGTGCCATACGTCGTCGTCGGGCTGCTCCTCGCCTCGATCATGGTGCTCAGCTGGCTCGCCACGCTCGTCCTGCTGCCCGCGTTGGTCACCGGCCGCCCTCGGCAACGGCGCATGCTTGACCCCCGCGGCGCGACCGTGGCATCCGTTCCGCGGCCGGCCACGGTCGCGACGGTCGGCGCCCATGGAGATCGGCGAGGGTGATGCCATCCGCCGCCCATGACCGTGCCCGCGCCTCCTCGCCCCCAGCCCCCAGCCCCAGGAACGAAGGAACTCCCATGACCACCCACGTCG
>DATFMD010000235.1:0-2027 GCA_035267125.1 Nitriliruptoraceae bacterium
CGACAACGTGGTGGTGGCACATTCGCTGCGCCTGTCGGGTGCCCTGCTGGCGGCCGGTCACCCGCACCGGTTCCTGCCGTTGTCAGGCGTCACCCACATGACCCCCCAGGAAGTGGTCGCCGCGAACCTGCTCACCAGCCAACTGGCATTCCTGCGTGAGACAATGACTGGGTGATGCCTGCGTGAGGCGATGCCTGCCTGCGTGAGGCGAGGCCTGCCTGCTGCCTGATCGCCCCGGACGCCCTAGTGGCGGTGGTGACCGTGGTGCTGCGTGCGCCGCCGCCACCACAGCCAGCCCACGACCACGGCAGTGATGACCAATGTGAGCGCGACCCAGATGGTTCCCGGCATCAGGGCGGCCAGGAACGAACCTGCCAGCACGGCGATCACGATGGGGGCAATCCCGATCATGCGTTCGGTCATCATTTCACGTTGCGCCACAGCGGAGCCTTCGGCAAGCAGCGGGGACCACGGAAACGTCCGTGGACGGGACGGTGCGACGACACCGTAGCGCGCACGCCGCGGATGCAATGCCACCTGTTTGCACCGCATCGTCGCCGGTGTGGGTGCGTGGCGCTACCGTGGTGGCATGTGTCGCATCTGGAGAGGGAGGCACATGTCGGAACTTTCCGATGCCCCATTGATGTACCGCGCGGTCAAGCGATCGGTGACGCCGTTGGCGAACCGTTGGCTCAAGATCACTCTCGAGGGCCTGGACAACGTCCCCGCCGGCCGCCCCGTGATCCTTGCCTGCAACCACCTCTCCTTCATCGATTCGGTGGTCCTTCCCATCAACCTCGACCGCCCGGTCTACTACCTCGGCAAGTCCGACTACTTCGACTCGTGGAAGACGAAGTGGTTGTTCGACAGCCTGGGTGTCGTGCCCGTTCGGCGTGAGGGAGGGTCGGCCGGCGAGGCCAGCCTCAACACCGGGATCCGGTTGTTGTCGGAGGGCAACATCGTCGGGATCTATCCCGAGGGAACCCGCAGTCCCGACGGTCGGTTGTACCGCGGCAAGACCGGTCCGGTGCGGATGGCGCTCGCCGCTGGCGTCGACATCGTGCCCTGTGGCGTGATCGGCACGGACCGCGCCCAACCACCGGGCAAGTACACCATCAAGTCGTCGCCGGTCACCGTCCGATACGGACGCCCCATCAGCCTCGACCGGTATGCCGACAGTGCCGACGACCCGTTCGTCCTGCGTGCCGCCACCGACGAGGTCATGTACGAGATCATGAACCTGTCGGGTCAGGAGTACGTCGACGAGTACGCCTCGAAGGTCAAGTCCGGCGCAGCGTCCGGCGAAACGTCCGCAGGTGCCCGGCCGGGGTCGGTCGACGTGCACGAGCACGAAGAGCAGTTGCGCCAGGCCTCCTGACCCACCTGCCTTCGCCTCACTCGGCGGGCGTGAACTCGATGCTGGCACTGTTGATGCAGTAGCGCAGTCCGGTCGGCTGGTCGGGTGCGTCGCGGAACACGTGGCCGAGGTGCCCATCACACCGGGCGCACGTCACCTCGGTCCGCGACATCCACAGGCTCGAGTCCTCGTGGTGTGCGACGGCGTCCTGGTCACGCGGGGCGTTGAAGCTGGGCCAGCCACAGTGTGCGTCGAACTTGGTGTCGCCGGTGAACAGTTCGGCACCACATCCGGCGCACTGGTAGGTGCCGTCGGCGAAGTGGTCCCAGTACTCCCCGGTGAAGGGGCGCTCGGTGCCCTTGCGACGCAGGATGTCGTACTGCTGGCGGTTCAGTCGTTCCCGCCACTGCCGGTCGGTGAGGTTGGCGTCTCGTTCCGGAGACGATCCAGCCGCGGACGATGAGGTGGACGAAGTGGTGGGTGCGTCTGCCATCGGCTGGTCCTGTCGGATCGGGTGCTGGATCCAACCGGTCTCGAGTTGGCACTATTCCGGGTCGACCGCGACCATGCCGGCGGCAGCGACCAACCAGGGAGACACGGTGACGTGGGATCTTGACCAACTTCAGGACGTCGCGATCGACGTGGCGCGCGCCGCCGGACGCGTGCTCGT
>DATFMD010000236.1:0-2023 GCA_035267125.1 Nitriliruptoraceae bacterium
AACTCCTCCAGTCGCTTGGCGGCGCGCCCCGTGGGCGCGCACAGGGCGACATCGGCTCCCAGGGCCTCGGCCGCCGCCACGACCTCGGCGACGGTCCTGGTCTTGCCGGTGCCGGGGCCTCCGGTCAGGACCGACACGGGATGCGCCATCGCGGTCTCGACGGCCAGCCGCTGCCCGTTGGTGAGTTCCTCGGCCATCTGCGGCGACGTGCCGTCGGCCAGCTCCACCAGGCACCCCGGTGCGGTGGCCAGGGCTGCCAGCCCCTCGGCCAGGGCGCGCTCGGCACGCAATGCCGCTGGCGTCGACACGACCGGCACGGGCGTGGGTTCGTCCCGCGACAACACGACGACGTCGGCGGCCAGCATCCCGTTGTCGATGGCGCGGTCGATCCCGGCAGCGGCGGCCACGGCATCAACCCCGAGGATCCCGGCCGTCAACTGGATGGCACGGGTGCGCGGCAGCAACTGGTGGCCCTCGCGTCGTCGGGCGCCACCGACAGCCGCTCGAGCACCAGCGGCCAGGCGCGCTGGATCCGTGGGCTCACCTCCCAGTGAGGTGGCCAGCGCATCGGCGTGGGTGAACCTCGCCCGCCCGACCTCGAGCAGGAGCCACGGATCTGCTCGCAGCATCGAGGTCGCGTCCGAGCCGAAGAGGGCGTGGGCGGCGCGCACCACGGCCATGGGCACCCGCGCCGATTCGAGCAACGCAACGAGCCGCGCGAAACTCGCACCCTCCATCCACGCGCGATGCAGGTCGTCGGCGACATCCTCGGCGATGTTGGCCTCGTCGACCAGGCGCGACGGTTCCCGCTCGATCACCGCACCGGCACGTGGCCCGAACGTCGTGATGACACGCTGGACGGCGGCCGCCGGAACATCGGCGAACCGTTCAGAACGCAGGAACGCAACCAGGCCAGCCTCGGTGTCGGGGGCAACCTGCTCGTAGAAGACGGCCTCGAAGGTCGGCCCGTACTTGGGATGGTCTCGGGTCCGGCCGACCAACCGGACGTGCTGCCCTTCGACGAGATCGGCCAACGGGCCGGTCGCCCGGACACCGTCGCCCGCGGCCGGCACGATCTCCACCACACCGAATCCGGAGGTCTCGTCGCGGTAGACCAGGCCCTGCACCTCGCCACGCACCTCCTCGTCGCCCAGCAGGCTGTCCGTGGTCGCCATCAGCGCGCGACGACGGTCGGGGTGCCGACCGACCACCGCAGGTCCAGGCCGGGGGTCATGGCGACCGAATCCAGCGTGGTCGCCGCCCGGTCGGCCTCTTCTGGCCAGTCGTCGCCGACGAGTCGAGCCAACTCCGCCTGCGTCTCCCCACGGCGACTGCCGTGGGCCCATCCACGCACCAATCGCGCGTCGTCGGGACCATCGTCGTCGCCCAGTACCTCGACCACGGTCGCCCACCTCGCCTCGGCGTCGACACGGTCGGGTCCACGGTCGGCCCAGCGCTGCAGCCAGCGTCGCCCGGTGTCGAGCCGGGCGAGGTTGGCCATCGCCTGCAGGGCTTCGGCCTGCCACGATCGCACCGCGAGGTGGCAGCGCACCAAACGCACGCCGTGAACCTGTTCACCCAGCCTCGCCACGATCGGACTGGGCACGTTGATGGCGTGTCGCGGACCTGTCGGGCGGGGAAACCAGGCCAACCAGCGTTGCGATCCGAGCGGCTCGTCCACCACCGCGCCGTCGACCCAGGCACCGGCACCGGTGGTGGCCGCGGCGACGAGTCGGCGCCGGTCGGCACCCGGCAGGTCCACGCCGGAATCCATCAGCATGCCGGTTGCCCGGATCTCGCGGGGCCGGCGCAACTGTCCGCTCGCCCTGATCGCGATCAGCGCAGCGGCAACGTCGGGCAGGAGGCCGTCAGCGAGTCCGGCACCTGTCGCGTGGTCGCTGTCCGGGCGGCCATGCCCGGATGGGTCGACACTCGTCACTCGACGATCCTCATTCGACAGCGGCGATCCTGCGTCATGGTGGCCGGAGGCTACACCGGCACACCGACACCATCGCTGGACGAC
>DATFMD010000237.1:0-4606 GCA_035267125.1 Nitriliruptoraceae bacterium
ACATCGGCGGACCGGTGCATCCTGAACTGGCCATCGTCGCGGCCACCTGCCCGGTGACGTCCGCAATGCCTGTGGGTGCCGACGGCTGGCCCGACGAGATCGTGCAGTTGACGGACTGGGCGGGCGTCGTCGACCTGACCCTGGACCCGTCGATGCTGGTGGGTCGTGTCGTGGTCCGCGTCTTCGCGGGGCATGCAGGCTGGAGCCCGGGCCAATTGGCCGACGAGATCGACGAAGATGCCTGGTGGGTGGTCGACGCCGAACAGGACGATCTGGTGACCTGCGACCCCGAGGGCCTGTGGCGGCGCGTGTTGCGGCGCCAGGACGGTCCGCTCGCCATGGTGTCGACCTGGCCTGACGAGCCCGAGCGCAACTGACCCGCGTGGTGCCCCGGTGTGCGCAGGATCGACGACATTTCGTCGGCAGTGCGCACACTGGTCCACAGACTCGTGCCCTCGGCGGTCGGATGCACCCGAGGCAGCCCAGTGTGCGCGGAATGGACGGCATTTCGTCGAGGATGCGCACACTTGGCGACACGGCCCGGCTGTGGATTCCGATGCAGGCCGCGTGACGCCAGCTCCTACACTTCGTTGACCCAAGGAGGGTCGTCGTGCTCGAAGGCAGTTGGCAGTTCCTGCTGGTCGGCAGCTTCGGTGCAATCGGCGCGGCATTGGCGATCGGTACCGGCGCCGCGTTGGTGCGGTGGTATCGGACCAGGCAGTGGCCGGGCCAGGACCCCGGTGAGGAGGTGACCACGGGCCGGATCGTCGGGCTGTGGTTGCGCGTGATCGTCGGGGCCGCCATCGCCGGCTACGCCGTGGTGTCGTTGTCGCGCAGCGGACTGCTGTTCTAGTGGCGGACGCGACCCAACTCGGCGACTGGGTCGTCGAGGACCCGATCGGACACGGCACCGGCACGGTCGTGCACCGTGGCCACCATCGCCTCCATCCCGACCGGCTCGTGGCCATCAAGCGGCTGCGCGGGGACGGCCCGGCAGGTGGCGGCGGCGTCGCCGACCTGCGTGCCACGCTCGAGCGCGAGGCCCAGGTCCTGGCCAGCCTGGCGCATCCTTCGATCATGCCGTTCAGCGACGTCGTCATGGACGGCGACGGGGTGGCGCTGGTGATGCCGTTGGCGGCCGGCGGGTCGTTGGCGGCACGCATCCGCGCCGAAGGAGCCCTGCCCTGGCGTGATGTCGCCGACCTCGGTGCGCGGGTGGCGGCGGCACTGGCGGCGGCCCATGGCGCCGGGATCGTGCACCGCGACGTGACCCCCGGCAACATCCTGTTCGGCCGGGAACTGGAGCCGCGCCTGGCAGACTTCGGGGCCGCCTTGTTGGCCAGCGACGACGGGCGGCTGATCGGGACACCCGGCTACCTCGACCCGATGGTGACGCGGGGCACGCCACCCGGCCCCTCCGGCGACGTGTACTCGCTGGGTGTCGTGCTCTACGAGGCGCTGGCAGGCCAACCGCCGTTCGCGGGCGCCACGCCCGAGGCGACCATGCGAGCAGCCGATCGCGGCATCCACCTGCCGCTGGCCGCGCTGGCCCCCGACGCTCCCGGCAACCTTGCTGCCATCATCGAACAGGCGATGCAGCGCGACGCCGCCGGACGCTTCTCCAGTGCCCAACAGTTGCAGGTGGCGCTCGAGCACGTGCTGTTGAGCGCGTCCGGCGAGGGTTCGGTCACCATGCCCCCGCCGTTGCCGCCACCCCCGTGGGCGAGTGCGGCTCCCGGGGCGGACGCACCGGTCGACGCTTCTGCCCCGCCCGGTGCCGCGGCCAGGCCCGATGCAACCGGGGTCACCGAAGCCGGAACCCCCCGGCAGCACGCCGCCGACGGTGCACCTGCTCGATCCGGTGACGCCGATTCCGGCGTGGCAGGTGGCGTGGTCGATGCCGGGGCCGAGGGTGGTGGTGCCGGCAGTGTCGACGAGCGCCGGCCCGCCCCTGCCACCACCGACTTCGGCCCTCGCCCCATGCAACCCCTCGACGTCGCCGAACCCACCCGGCCGTGGTGGATGGTCGCTGCGCTCGTGGCGGTGGTCGCGATTCCGTTGGTCGTGGCGGTGTGGGCGGTGGTGGCCAGTCGCAGCGGCGACGTGGCCCCCACGGCCGCCACCACGTCGGCCACGTCTCCCACGACTGCCTCGACCGTCGCAGTCAGCCCCTCGGCGTCGCCCGGCGGCCTGGCCCCGCGCGTGCCGGCCCCGTTGTGTGCGGGTGAGCCCACGCCCGGCGACGGCGACCTGGTCGCCGACGTCGACGATCGTGGGTGCTCGCTGGTGATCACCGTGACCGCACGGTCCAGCGCCACCATCCTGACGTTGCCGGCAGCCGCTGGCAGCCTGGCCGGCACCTACTCACTCGATGGGCCACCGGAAGCAGTGGTGGTCGGCGACTGGGATGGCGACGGCATCGACACGCCCGCAGTCACGCTGGATGCGAGTGGCGCCGTCTGGGCGTTTCCGGAGTGGGACGCCGGGCAGTCTGAGCAGATCGGGGAACCGATCGGGGATGCGCGCCCGGTGGTGCGCACCGACGATGCGGGCATCGACCACGTGGCCGCCGACGAGGGTGCGTGAGCGGGCCTCGGACGGCCCTGCCCCCCAACGGCCCCGATTCGAGGTGAACTCAGGCGCCGGGGACCAGGCGGGACACGCCGACGCCACCCGGGGTGTCGGCGCCGTAGCGCTGAATCTCGGCCGTCAGGTCGAGTGGGCGGATGGAGGACCGCTGATCGAGGACGTCGTCGTCGATCAGGTCCGCCGGGACCAGCCAGGACACCTCGAACTCGAGACCGTCGGGATCGCGCGCGTACAGCGCCTTGGTCGTGGCGTGATCGCTGGCGCCGCCGAGCGCGCCGACTTCACGGAGCCGTTCGGCGAGTCGCTGCAATTCGCCCAGGGTGTCGACTTCCCATGCGATGTGGTAGAGCCCGACGGTGCTGCGGCCGGCGGCCGATGGACCGGCACCATCGCCGATCGCGAACAGTCCGAGGTCGTGGTCGTTCGAGGAACCGGGTGCCTGCAGGAACGCCGCACCCTCCATGCCCATGACCTCCGTGAAGCCCAGGACGTCCGTGTAGAACGAACGGCTGCGCTCGAGGTCGCGGACGAACAGGACGGCATGGTTCAGGTTGGTGATCGGCACGGCGTTGCCTCGGAGTCGCGGGTCTGCGAGAACGTCGACTTCGCGGAGGTCATTCCCGCTCGCTGCCGCCACGCGAGCCTTCGACTGCGGCCACGCCGGCCGCGTGGTCACTGGCTCTGGCGACCTCGACGTGGTCGGAGAGCGCGACCTCGACCTCCATGGACGTCGGGCCGGGCCACCGTGACACCATTGCGAACCGGTTGCCGCGGATCAGCGTGATGCGACACTCGATGGCGGTGTCGTCGTGGGCACTCGTGCGCACGATGCGCAGCACGGCCTCGTCGTCGTCGAGCAGCAACAGGTCGCGCAGGTCGTCGTCCGGGACGATCGGCGTGATCACCTCGCGGCCCGAGGTCGGGACGACGCCGGCCCGGGTGCGCAGTTCGTCGTACAGCGCCGTGTGCTCGAAGTCGACCTCCATCAGTGGCTCCCCGACGGACCACGGCAACCAGGCCGTGTCCAGCGCCAGCGGTTCGCCGTCCACGCGTCGCAGGCGCGTGATGCGCAGCAGGTCGGCGGCGGGGTCCAGTCCGAGTCGCTCCGCGGCCTGTGCGTCGCGACACCGCTCGAGGCCGAGCACATCCGAGGTCTGGGTCGCGCCGGCTGCCTCCACCGCGCGGAACAGGCTGTAGACCGTGCCGGGTTCGTGCAGCAGGCCGGGTCGCGCCACGGTCGATCCGCGGCCCCGCTCGCGTTCGATGATGCCGCGTGCCGTCAGTCGCGCCACGGCCTGGCGCACCGTGTGGCGGCTCACCCCGTAGTGCTCGCGGAGCTCGCGGTCGGTGGGGAAGCGATCCGCGATCTCGCCCGAGACGAGGCGTTGTTCGAGGTCGGCCAGGACTTGCTGCCACAGTGGCGTCGTCGCCGCACCCGGCGTCGTGATGACCCCCGCGGAGTCCATGTCGCCGTCCCCGGTCGCGCCGTCTCGCGTGGCGCCGTCTCGCGTGGCGCCGTCCCCCGTCGCGCCATCACTGCCTGTAGCCGAGGGTGTCGTGACGGGACGGGGTCGCTCTGCGCCCGCCGTCACGAGAGTGCCTGCGTGGTCGACGACGCTGGACCATCCGGGATGGCCGGGTCGCCGTCGCGGGTGTCCGGGGAACCCGTCCGTCTGCGCAGGTCGACGAAGGCGATGGCGGCCACCACCGCGATCGGCACCGCCGCCCATGCCAGGACTGGGCCCGGCAGCCACGTGGTCCAGGCCGCGGGCACCTGCTGGGCCAACACCAGGATGGCGGCGGCGACGACGAACCAGCCGAACCCGCGGCGCAGCATCGCCGGGTTGGTGCGATCGACCAGGCGTGTGCCCAGGAAGCTGCCGCCGATCGCCGCCGCCGTCACCGCCAGTGCCAGCGGCCAGTCCAGGTCGACGGATGCCAGGTAGCCGGCCAGGCCGGCGGCAGACTTCATCGCGATCACGAGCAGGGACGTGCCGACCGCGACCGGCATCGTCAG
>DATFMD010000238.1:0-3631 GCA_035267125.1 Nitriliruptoraceae bacterium
TGCGGGCCGGACCGCCAGCTCGAGCAGGTCGCGGGTGGGATCGAGGCTACGACATCTCGGGGACTTCCTGGAGCACCCACGTGTTGCCATCGGGGTCGGCGAAGTCTGCGAAGGAGTTGTAGCGGCCGTGGGCGGGGTCGACGCCGTCCTGCCAGCCATCGGGCGACATGTGGCGGATCGGGCTGACCTCGATGCCACGATCGACCAGGTCGGCGCGGGCGGCGGTGATGTCGGCGACGACCAGGTGCAGGCCCTTGATCGAACCCGGCGTCATGTCGTGGCCGAGACCCAGCCCGAACGTGATCGAGCAGGCGGAACCGGGTGGCGTGAACTGCACCACCCGGAACTCGCTGCCGGCATCGTGGTCGACGTCCAGGTGCCACCCACAGGACTCGTAGAACTCCCTGGCCCGATCAACGTCGGCCACGGGCACCACCACGACCTCCAACCTGAAGGCCATGCCGGACGAGTTGCTCACGACCGGGCCAGCAGGGCGTCCAGGCTGCGATAGCCCTCGTTGATGCCCACCTCCATCCCGGAGGCCACGAAGGCATCGCGCGTCTCGAAGCTGTCCGCCATCGACGTCGTGACGAGGCGCGAACGGCCGCCACCGAGGTCGGTCAACTCGAGTCGCTCCAGGGCCACGCTGTCCGGGAACCCCTCGAACGAAAAGGTCTGGACGATGACTTCGTTCGGCCGAACCTCGTGGAAGCACCCCCGGAACCAGTACTCCTCGTCGTCCTGGCGCGACACGTAGCGCCAGGAACCGCCACTGCGCGCGTCCCAGGTGTCGATCTCGGACTCCTCGAGGCTGTCAGGGCCGATCCACTGCACGAACAGGTCCGGATCGACATGGGCACGAAAGACCTTGGCGGCCGGGGCGTCGAACTCGCGGATGATCGTGACGGTGGGCACGTCGTCGTTGATGATGATCTGGGTGTCGTTGTCGGTCTGGGTGGTCATGGTGGTGCTCCGCTGGTCAGGCGTCGTGCGAACGACGGCATTGGAGTGGGGGATGGGATGGTGAGGTCTGGATCAGGTGTCGTCGTGATCGTCGGACGGGTCGTCCGGCATGGCGGCAAGCACCCGATCCAGGCGGCGGTAGCGCTGTTCGGCGCGACGTCGGTACCGCTCGATCCACTTGGTCATCAGGTCGAACACCTCCGCCTCCAGGTGGACGGGCCGACGCTGGGCATCGACGGTCTTGGAGACCAGTCCGGCGTCCTCGAGCACAGAGATGTGCTTGGACACGGCCTGGATCGACACGTCGTAGGGGCCAGCAAGCTCGGTGACCGTGGCATCGCCATCGGCCAACCTCGCCACGATGTCGCGCCGCGTCGGGTCAGCCAGCGCTGAGAAGACGTCGTCGAGCTGGGGCGCTCCCATCCGGCAACTCCTTCTTGTTCAATCAATCGGTTGATCAAGAAGGTAGGTCTGCCGGACGACGTTGTCAACCGTTCGGTTGATCAGCCCTCTCGGTCCAACCTCTGCGAGGTTCCAGAGCCGGACTCCCGAGTGCCGTCAGGCGTCGGTGCGGACCAGGCAGGAATCGGGCGAGGAACCCGACACGGGGAAGGACGTCGCCAGTGCGTCGGCGATGCGCCGCGACCGTTCGACGTAGCCCGGTGTGGTGAAGTGGATGCCGTCGCTGATGAACCAGTCATCGACCATCTCGGCACGCCAGTCGTACACGCGCATGTTGGGGTGACGATCGCACGCCTCGACCAGCGACTCGCTCCAGGCCTGCATCTCGCCATCGGCATATGGTCCGCTGGTACGCGTGGACTTGACGGTCAGCCACATCACGGGGTTGTCGCCGACGCGATCCATCAGCAAGTCGATGCGTTCCTGCGACGGATGGCCGGCACCCGCAGCCTGGTTGGCGGCGTCGTTGGTGCCCAGGGCGAAGATCCAGCACCCGTCGAACCCTTCGGCCAGGCGGCGGTCGACGCGCTCCTGCGCGTTGGCATGCCCCTCGAAGGTCTCGATGATCGATTGGGCACCGTCGATCTCGTCGATGAACGGCTCGGCGCCCACCCGGGCCAACTGCGGTCCGATCTGGGCCGATTCGTCGGGCAGGTAGTCGTCGCTGACCAAGCCGACCGACGTGGAGTCGCCGATGACCACGACGCCGTCGCAGGCAGCCTCGAGCGTGCCCGACGCGGCCGCCGGCGTGGTCGCCGCCGCGGTTGGGGCGACGGATGCCGTGGCGGTCGGTGTGGACGTCGGAGTCGGCGTCGGTGTCAGCGTTGGGGCCGGGGTCGGCGAGGCGGCGCTGCCGGTCGCTGACTCGGTCGGGCTGGTGGCGACCGCAGTCGGCACGGGCGGCTCGAGCGGGCCGGCTGCCTCTGCGACCGGTTGGCGCACCGTCCCACCGATGATCGGCGGCACCACCAGGGCCAGCACGCCCAACGCCGCGACCGCGAGGGTGCCGCTGACCAACGCCGGCACGCGGCGACGGCCCCACGATGGTGGCAACGTCAGCTTGCTCGTGCCGACCGCGAGTGCGCCACGCACGCCGTGGCGACGGATGGGGTCCTCCAACAGGACCCACGACAACTGGGCAAGACCAATCGTGACGGCGACCTGCATGGCGCCGCGCAGGAACGGCGATCCCACGAGCACGGAGGCCGGGGTGAAGGCCATGATGGGCAGGTGCCACAGGTAGATGCCGTAGGACCGCTCACCGATCCACACCAGCGGGGCCAACGCCATCACCCTGCGCAACCGCGACGCCGGGTGCACGACCACGGCAACCACCAGGACCGTGGCGATCGACAGCAGCAGAATGCCACCTCGGTACAGCGACATCGAGAACGGGTTGGTCACGACGAACAGCCAACCGATGACGAGCAGGGATGCCACACCGATCCCGTCGATGATCAATCGGGCCCGGCTGGACACGTCGGCCGTCAGCAGTTGGGGTTGCCAGATCATGGCGACGGCGGCGCCGATGAGCACACCGCCGGCCCTGGTGTCGGTGCCCTCGTAGGCCCTGGTGTTGTCGAACCCGGGTTCGGCAAGCACCGCCATGAGCACGAAGGACAGCGCCGCCAGCACCAGCGTCACGACGGCGACACGCGACAACCTGCCCTTGAAGCCCTTGAGCATTGCCAGCAGGACCAGCGGCCACACCAGGTAGAACTGCTCCTCGACTGCCAGCGACCACAGGTGGTCGAGTGCGCCGGGACCCCCGAAGCGATCGAAGTACGACACGTCGGCGGCGATCGCCGTCCAGTTGCTGACGTAGAACATCGCGGCGACGGATTCCCACCACCGCGTCACGAGCACGCCCGGTTCCACGATCATGGTGGCGACGAGCACCACCAGCAGCACCAGGATCACGGCTGGCAGCAGCCGCCGGGCCCGTCGCAACCAGAAGGTCTTGAGGTCAAGCCCGCCGGTGCGCTGCCAGGTTCGCAGCAGGATCATCGTGATCAGGAAGCCGCTCAGGGTGAAGAACATGCCGACGCCGAGCAGACCCCCGGACAACCACGAGATCTCCAGGTGGTAGCCGACCACGGCAACGACGGCGATCGCCCGCAGGCCGTCGAGGCCCGGCAGGTAGATCGCCGACTTCGAGACGGGTTTCGGCATCGATGTTCCTGGGGACAGTGCCATGCCCATGACA